>JBEGVD010000155.1:0-16751 GCA_041178585.1 Actinomycetota bacterium | reverse complement strand
GAACCTTACGCACCACATCTTCCATGCTGGTGTACGGCCTGTTGTCTGCAATGGCTTGCGCAACAACATCACTCATGCCGCGCACAGAATTGATTCCCATTCGCAAAGCCAAGCCACCTGTCGACTTCGCATTGTGTTCAAGCGTTGCACCCGCGCACGATGCATTGATGTCAGGAGAGTTCACCACCACCCCATGTCGTTTTGCATCCTGCACTAATGAATGAGGCGACCAAAACCCCATCGGTTGCGCATTCAGTAGCGATGCATAAAACGCTGCTGGCTCGTGCAGTTTGATCCATGCCGATGAATACACCAAGTACGCAAAACTCACCGAGTGGCTTTCGGGAAAGCCATAACTCGCAAATGCCGCCATCTTGGTAAATATTTGGTCGGCAACATCGCCACGAATTCCACGCTCTGCCATTCCTGCATAGAAACGATCGCTGAGTTGTTGCATTCGTAACTGCGACCGCTTCGAACCCATGGCCTGGCGCAACTGATCTGCTTCACCGGGACTGAAACCTGCAATATCAATTGCCATTTGCATGAGTTGTTCCTGAAACAGCGGCACACCAAGTGTTTTTCCCAAACTGTTTTCAAGCAACGGATGCAAATACGTAATGGGTTCTTGTCCGTTGCGACGTCGAATGTAGGGATGCACCGAGCCACCCTGAATAGGACCCGGACGAATGAGTGCGACCTCGACTACAAGGTCGTAGAACCTGCGTGGCTTCAAGCGTGGAAGCGTGGCCATTTGTGCGCGCGATTCAATTTGAAACACACCCACCGTGTCTGCGCGACACAACATGGCGTACACCTCGTCTTCTTGCGGAATGGTTGCTAGGTCTATATGCACGCCGCGGAACTGCGCAATGAAGTCAACTGCGTTATGCAGTGCAGACAACATGCCAAGGCCCAATAGGTCAAACTTCACCAAGCCAGCAGCAGCGCAATCGTCCTTGTCCCACTGCAACACACTGCGGCCCTCCATGCGGCCCCACTCCACTGGGCACACTTCGGTAACTGGGCGATCACACATAACCATTCCGCCCGAATGAATACCCAAGTGTCGGGGTGCATCTTGCACCTGCTCGGCAAGTTGCAACACCTGCGTAGGAATGTTGTGATCACCACCATTCACCGTGACCCCAATTGCACCCCACGCATCTACCTGCTTGCTCCAGGCATCTTGCTGACCTGGCGCAAAGCCAAGAGCACGCGCCATATCGCGCACCGCGGACTTCGCCCGATACGTAATGACGTTGGCAACTTGTGCAGCATGATGACGACCGTGTCGTTGATACACGTACTGAATAACTTCCTCGCGTCGACCACTTTCAATATCAATGTCAATATCGGGTGGGCCGTCGCGCTCTGGCGACAGAAACCTTTCGAACAGCAGACCAAGCGACACCGCATCGGCTTTCGTGATGTCGAGCGAATAACACACCGCGCTATTTGCAGCGCTGCCCCGACCCTGGCAATAAATGTTGGATCGCGCGCAAAACTGAACAATGTCCCACACCACCAGGAAATACCCAGCGAACCCGAGCGTTTCAATCATTTCCAATTCGTGATCAATTACTCGCCACGCTCGAGCACGCAACGACAAATCTTCACGTGAGTCGCTCGGGCGAATTCCATACCTGCGAGTGGCTCCTGCTTCTGCAAGTTTGCGCAGATACGAAATTTCATCCAGCCCATCAGGACATGGAAACGGCGGTAATTGTGGTGCAACTAACCGCAAGTCAAATGCAGCGCTCGCTCCAAGTTCGGCAGCGTGTTGCACCACCCCCGGATATCGAGCAAAACGTCGCTCCTGCTCTGCCCCGCTGCGCAAATACGCAGTAGCCGCGGGCGGTAAGCGCGGGTCAATGTCGTCCAAGCTGGATCGCTCGCGCACTGCCGCCACTGCGGTTGCCAGTTTGTGTTGAGTCGGCGTTGCGTACAACACATCGTTGGTAGCAACACACCCGATGTTGTTGCGATACGCGATGCGCGCAAACTCATCGTTGCGCACAGAGTCAAGTGGGTCGCCGTGGTCCCACATTTCCATCACCACGCTGTGACGACCAAACACCGAAATAAGTTGCTGCACCCGACGTTCGGCCATTGCAGGACCATGCGAATGCAGCGCACGAGCCGCAACACCACTGCGGCCGCCAGTAAGCACCCACCAGTCCCCAACCGAGAACTCGGCAAGTTGTTCTATGCCAAATACTGGATGTTCTTTACTACCAGCAAGTTGCCCAGCACTGATTGCGCTCGATAAATGTGCGTACCCTCTCGGGTTGCGTGCAATGACCACAATGTCGCCCACTGCTTCACCAACAGTGCACTGCAACTCTGCGCCGAACACCGTTGGCAAACCGAGCGCACGAGCAGTCTGCGCAAAACGAACAATGCCGTACAACCCGTTGCGATCGGTAAGTGCAAGTGACTGCAACTCAAGTGCAACCGCTTGTTCAACTAGTTGTTCTGGATGTGACGCGCCTTGCAAAAACGAAAAGTTCGAACGGCAATGCAACTCCGAATACGGAACCTTCCCCATGCCTTCAGGGTAGCGAACATATGTTCGCTTTCAGACTGTGGCTACAACAAGCGACGAACAGCGCGCAGGCAGCCAGCAAGGCCTGCATCAGACATATCGATTGCTGTGTCCCACTCAAACCAGCGCACGTCTTGGCTTTCGTCCGCACCTGGGGCCGGATCGGCATCGGGGGCGTACATCAGGTAGCGCAGGTCGAGGTGGGTGTGGCCACGCGGGCCAGGGTGCACATCGAGGTGCACCAGCCAAGGGCCGGTTGCGGGGTGTACTACGTCGAGACCGGTTTCTTCCCTCGCTTCACGGAGGGCTCCCTCTGCCGGTGTTTCACCAGCATCAATGTGTCCGCCAGGTTGCAACCACATATTGAGTCGCTTGTGCAAGTGCAACACCACTCCGCGTTCGCCAACAACAATTCCCGAACCCGTGATGTGCGTTGGATCGGAGAATTCATCGAAGGGTTTCACCAAAGTTGGTGCAATGTCGAGAAACTTTGTTACCGATTCGCGCTCGCGTTCGTCGCACGGAATGGCAGCACTGAACTGTGCACACAGTTCTTGCACCAGTTGTGCATCGGACTTGGCGTTTGCCTTCACATTCATGACGCAGAAAATCTATCGGGACTGAGTGAAAAATATTCATCCAAAGCGAGCAACCACCCACCATTGCCCGTGTTCCCTTACAACTACAAGGGCTCGCGTAGTTATTGCAGTGTCATTACGACTGACCACAAACTGCATTCTCACCATTCTGCGTTGTCGCGAAGTGTCCCACCATCGTTCCTCCACCGGCCACGGGCCAGCCCATGACAGCACGTTGTAACGCTGTTGTTGCAACACCACAACAGTTGGTTCTGCGCTTAGCTCATGTCTTCCACTTACCGTTACGTCGTTTCCATCTGCATCACATACCAGTACTAATAGTGGGTCGTCATACACAACAGATGGAGAGGGAGTTGGTAGTGCACCATTCCACTCAGCCTCTGCTGTTACCTGCGATAACGCACGACGTTCAACATCGACAACCGCTGCAGAAGTGAGTGCAAATACTTCGGCTGGATCGCGACCACCACGCCACTCGGGAACACGAACCGACTCCGCCCCGAGCATGTTGGTAAGGCGCTCTATGGCTCGCGAAGCCCACTCGTCGGCCTGGGTGCTGTCGCCCCACAGCCCCAGCTGGCGACCCTCTCTAGCCCTTAGCCCTATTGGGGAAAGCCGAAACAGCACCACCCCGCTCGTGACCCCTCGGCCGGTTATCCAGGCGTCCATTTGCCAGCGCATTCGTTCGGCCATGGCAGCAGCAGTTAGCCCTTCGGGTTGATACCACACACGATCGTTTTGCTCACCGTGATCGGTGTGCAACGAAATGTGCAAGCGAACACAACTTGCACCGTGATTACCCAAGTGCAGTACCAACTGATCTGCAACTTCACGCGCAGTAAGCACAACAACGTTCACATCTTCTACTGGCACGTCAAATCGATGTGTACTTGCACGTTCTGGCGGAGGTGCAACAACAATTGGTGGATGTCTGTCAAGACCTTGCGCAAGCCGTTGCATTTCATTTCCAACAGGACCAAAACGTCCAACCAAAATGGATGGTTGAATTTCGGCAATATTGCCAAGGTGGGCAAGGCCAAGGCGTTGCAACAACGACACCACACTGCGATCAATTTCGGCAAAGTCTGCAAGCACAGACACTGGAAGCACAGCCAAACATTGCGCACTTTCATTCGGTGCAACAACACGCGGCGCTCTAACCGATGCAGCACTGCGCGCTGCGATCATTGCAGTCAGCCTGCCATCGGCGATGCCCACGCCAAATGGAATGCGTTGACCTTGCGCCAACTTCTGCAATGCGGTTTCGGCAATAACAGTGAGCCGGTGTGCCAATGCCTCGTCGCCGCCTACATAACGCGAAGGGCCACGCGTGGCCAGCACAACAATTCCTGGCATACTCACTTCAACGAGTGGAACGAGTTCGGCAATGGCATGCACCACGGGCTCAAACAAGAGCCGATCGCGCTCTGGGTTATGTGCCGCAATATGCATATTCGGGCACGCTGCTTGGGCTTCGCGCTTGCGCATGCCCACCTGCACGCCCTGTTCGGCAGCAGCTGCCGTGCGAGCAATGACCCGTTGTGCATGCAACACCGCCACTGCGTTGAACACCTGCCCACGAGCATGCAAGTCGCACTGCGCGGCAACGGCCTGCCAGTCGGGGCACGCAACAACAGCGACGCGTGTTGATTCAGTATTCATTGCAAGCGTTAGCCAACAAAATGAAGCGAGTGTTGCCGTGCTTTAGGCACTCGCCTACCGCTTACCGCAACCTGCACATCGCGACCTTGCACATGGCCTGCACCACGTTCAATGCCGTGCCACTGTGTTGTTGCGGTATTCATAATGACATCGGGCTGAAATACTGATTGCGAGGCTGACTGCTGCGTTGCGCCAATGAGCACCAATGCATTCCGCCGGGCCTGAATACGCGTTTGCACGCGGCGCGCGTCAGATGCAGTAATGCCGTGCGGAACTTCGAGCATCAACACATCGAAGCCATCTGCTGCAGCCGCCACAGTGCTGACCCATTCGGTGCGACTACTTGCCGGTTGCACAAACACCACGCGTTGCAAAGCCACACCGTGTTCGCTTGCCGCCTGTACGCCAACGTTGTGTACACCAACAATGCCTAACCACGAACCTGCTTGTGTTGCGCTGGAGACAACGCGCAACGCCATAACTACCGCAGCGTCACCACTGCACAACACCGTGCGACCGCGCACCAGCCCACCCTCGGGAAACATGGCGCGCAACTCTGGCGGGACAGGCAATGTGGGCAATGGCTCGAACATGCCCTTACTGTAGCGAACATATGTTCGTAGTTATCTAGCCGCGGTAACTCCGCAAAATAGCGAGTAGTTACGGGCTATTTACGACGTGCGTGCTGATTCAACGAATCAATCAGCGAGGAAACATTGCCAGCCCAGTGATCGGCTCCCAACACGCGCACATGATCGTCTCCGCGAATGGCCGCACCGCCTACGTACACAGGAACGTCTGGGCACGAGCTCTTCAACGCAGTAACTGTCTCTTTCGCAGCAGGTATCGAACGTTCAACTGTTACACCAACGCACACTGCAACAACGTCGTTGCTCTGTTGCACTGCCTGCGCAAAACTTCCTGCAGGCATGTTGCCACCAAGATCGTGCACATCCCATCCTTGGCTACGCACCAAATCGGCAAGCATGGCTATTGCAAGTGCATGTTCCTCGCCTGCGGGAGCACCCATGATGATGGTGCCTTTAGAAACACCTCGTCGCGCAAAACGAGAACCAACTTGCGACATCAAGCGCATTGCAATGTTGCTTGCGCGGTGCTCAACAAAAATTTCGAGTTCGCCTTGCGCCCATCGGTGGCCAATAGCAATCAGCGCCGGACTCAACACGCTTAAGTACAAATACTCAAGATCATGACCAGCGCGCAAAACCGCTTCAAATACTTCAAGCGCTCCGCGCTCGTCGCCTTCAATCAAACGCGCTTCAAGACGCTCGCCCCATGGCGCCTGCGTGCGCTTACCCTCTTCAGCAACAGCACCCAGTCCTTCACCTTGCTGGAATTTGTCTAAATCGCTTTTGCGCACGCTCCAACTACGCCCTACTTTGCGACCTGGCAGAATGCCTTCGCGTACATAGCGATACGCCGTCATGTAATGCACATGCAGCGCTTCGGCTACATCATGAAGCGAAACATCGGTATCAACCATCGCCGTGAATCTTCACACGGCAAGTACGAGTTTGCGTAACTCAGCCTTGGTTTGCGCGGGCTTTGGCAAGTGCCGCTTGGCTTCTCGCCAAGAGTGCAGCAGGAATTTTGCTAGCAGCAGCGCTTGGTGCAGGGCTCCCGTCGGCCGATGGCGCAGCAGCAGGTGCTTCGCTCTTGGGTGCTTGGGCCATGAGTTCTTCTTCAGATGGTGGCACTTTTCCTGGCGTCCAGTATTGGTATAAATCTTCAACAACCTTGATCAGCGAATCACTGTTTGATCCAGGTTTTACGTCAACCGTGATCATGTTGCCGTATACATGGACTGCACTGACCGTGCCGGTCTCAAAAAATCGGTTGGCCAATACGTCAGACGGCTTACCCGTGCGCGATGCAACTGCCGAGGTGTAGCGCTCGTGCCCCTGGCCGGTGAGCGAGCGATTGAGCTCAAAGCGAACCCGCCCTGGAGTGACTGAAGGCTTTTGTGTAACGGAAACTGGCTGACCCATGCCCCACAGACTAGTTGGCTGGCCTTCACCCAAACCGACCCCGCCAACTACCGTTGGGGCTATGACTGAACAGATTTCTGTTGAAGAGTACGCAGCCAAAGCCCGTGTCTTTCTTGACGCCAACGCCGAGAAAAAGGAAGCACGAAAGAAGTTCGTCTGGGGCGAAGGTTCCGACAACGTGTCAATGTTTGAGGAACGTTCAAAGGACGCAGAAGAGGAAATGCTTCGTCGCGCCAAAGCGTGGCAGGCACAACGTTTTGACAACGGTTTCGCATGGATCACTGGTCCAACCGAATATGGCGGCGCTGGCCTCACCGTTGCGCATGAGCGTGCGTACAACCAAGTAGAGCGCGAATACAAAACCGCACCTCTTGGAGTATTCCAAATTGGTTTAGGGATGGTTGCACCAACCATTCTCGATCACGCTTCACAGAAAGCACGCGACTTGTACCTGCGGAAAATGTGGCGAGCCGACATTGTGGGCTGCCAGTTGTTTTCTGAGCCAGGTGCAGGAAGTGACCTTGCATCAGTGCAAGCCAAGGCTGAAAAAGATGGCGATGAATGGATCATCACTGGTCAAAAAGTGTGGACATCTGGCGCGCAGTTCAGCGACATTGGTGAAATCATCTGTCGCACCGATCCAGGCTTGCCAAAGCACAAAGGCCTCACCGGCTTCATCGTTGATATGCGCGCACCTGGTGTAGAAATTCGTCCGCTTCGCCAAATGACCGGCGGTGCAAGTTTTAACGAAGTGTTCTTTAACGAGGTGCGAGTTGCAGACGATCATCGTTTGGGCGAAGTGAACAACGGATGGAACGTTGCTCTCACCACGCTCATGAACGAGCGCGCATCAATCGGTTCGGCAGATAGCGGCGAGAACGCCATGTACACCCGCCTGCTCGAAATGATTCGCCACTACGAACTTGATTCAGATCCAATCGTCCGCGAAATGCTTGCCGACTTGTACATCAACACCAAGGTTGCCGGCTACACCAGTCAGCGCGCCACCGACAAGATGCGTGCAGGCCAGTTGCCTGGACCGGAAATGTCGATTGGAAAAATGGCACTCGTCAACAACCAGAAGAAAATGAACGATCTTGTCGCGCATGTTCTTGGCGCAAAGCTCGTTGTCGACACTGGCGAATGGGGAACGTACGCCTGGAGTCAGTTGCTTCTCGGTGCACCGGGTATGCGAATTGCCGGCGGTTCAGACGAAGTCATGCGCAACATCGTTGGCGAACGAGTACTGGGATTGCCAAAAGACGTCGGCATCGACTCGAAGTCGGCATTCCGCGACATCAAAGTCGGCACCCAAAAGGACTAACGCCGAGCGGCTATTGCCGCCCGACGAATAGCTACGCGCGACCTGGTCGGCGGAAGTTCAGTGCTGCGTCAATAAGCAGACGAGTTCCATATCCCGTCATACCCTTTTGCAACCAACCGTTGTCGCTGTCTGTCCACATTGGTCCAGCAATGTCGATGTGCGCCCATGTGGTGTCACCAACAAACTCTTCCAAGAACAACGCAGCAGTAATTGCGCCTGCTTCGCCGCCAACGTTTTTCATGTCGGCAACATAGGAATCAAGTGCTGGGCGATACTCGCGCTCCAGCGGCAGTTGCCACAACTTGTCCGAGGTTCGTTCTGCAGCAGCAGTCAACTGATTGATCCACTTTTGATTGTTGCCCATGACGCCGGCCATGCCGTTTCCAAGTGCACGCTGGCATGCTCCCGTGAGGGTTGCAATGTCGACAATGGCGTCTGGCTTTTGTTCGGTTGCAAGCGACAAGCCGTCTGCAAGCACCAAGCGACCTTCAGCATCGGTGTTGTGAATTTCAACAGTCTTGCCATTGCGCATGGTGAGCACTTCGCCCATTGCCATTGCGCTTCCCGAAGGAAGGTTGTCGGTGCACATGAGGTAACCCGTTACTTGGTTTGTGCATCCCAATGCCTTCAGCGTGCTCATGGTGGCAAGCACAGCAGCAGCGCCGCTCATGTCGCCTTTCATCATTGCGTGCGATGGGTCTGATGGCTTCAGTGAAATGCCACCCGAGTCGTACATGACGCCCTTACCAACAAGAACGAGGTGTGGCTTACCTTTTGCACCAGTTGGCTTGTAAGTCAGTCGAACCATGCGTGGTGGTTCAACGCTTCCGCGGTTCACTCCAACAATTCCGCCGCAACCCATGGCGAGCAATTGATCTTTGTTGAACACTTCAACCTTGAGTCCGGTTTGTCCCGCAATTTCTACTGCCTTGTTTGCAAAAATTGTTGCCGTCAAATACGCAGGTGGCATGTTGGCGAAGTCACGCGACATGTTGGTGGCGTTCGCAATGACTTGTCCGCGCTTCACGCCACTTGTTGTTGCTGCTCCAGTTCCAACCAGTGAAACAGTTGAAAGTTTTGGTGTCTTCTTATCAACGGTTTTCAAGTCGGTGTAACGGTGCGTTGCAAGCGACATTCCTTCTACAACCACTTGTGCTGCAACTTTGCGATCAAGACGACCGATATTTGCAAGTGTGGTGCTTACCGACTCAAAACCCGCTGCCGCACGAGCAAATGCCGCCGATGCTTTGCGCAACGATGCTGTGTCTAGCTTTGATACTTCGCCCACACCAATCAAGATGCTGACGGCACCTTTTTCTGCTGGAACAACATAGGTCTGGCCAACCTTGCCCGTGAATCCCAAAGTTTCAAGCGTTGCTCGCGATAACGAAACTTCCTTTGGCACAGCACCTTCGCTGGCAACAGGAATGCCTACCGCTTTTACGGTTGCAGGGGTTTTGGCGACAACTTCAAAATTGAGTGCCATGACAGGTCTCCTTGTGTGTGGGTACTCAGTAAATGGTAACTAGATAACGTCTTTAACCGACAAAGACTCACCATCTTGCCAACGGGCAAGGGTCCACAACAGGTCCGAAAGCCTGTTGAGATATGGGCAAGCCTGAGACGGTGGTGGTGCTGCAGCCAACGAATGACGCTCTGCTCTGCGGGCTACCGTGCGACCAACATCTAGCAGCGCCGACACGCGGTTTTGGCCAGGCACAACGAAATCGGTTGGTGGCTCGAAGCGTTCGTCGAGCGAGTCAATCATGTGTTCAAGTTTTTCCACCATCAATTCAGTGACACGCGTTTTTTCGTCAACCAGCTTGTGGCGATTTTCAGGCAACGTTGCAAGTTCTGCCATGAGCACCCAGAGGTCGCGGCAAATGTGAACGAGCATGTCGTCAAGTTCCGTTCCCTTGCCGGCTTCGGCTCGAGCCAAGCCAAGAATTGCTTGCGCCTCGTCTACTGCGCCATACGCGCGAGGGAGGGCTGAATCTTTACCAACACGACCGCCATAGAACAGACCTGTGGTGCCATCGTCGCCTGCTCGTGTGTAGACCTTTTCGCGTGCCATGCGCGTTACACGCTACTTGTAGCCAACCCACCGCCTGCGACCAAGCGGCAAGAAACAGGGCTGATAGGTCTCCCCATCAGCCCTGACTACTTGAAGTTTCCCTAGGTCGTGACTCCCAGGTAAGAAGTTTCGCGAGCACCTCTTCGTTCGTTTTGTCGGAGCCATGAGCGGGAATCGAATCCGCGCCTCGAAACCCACGAGATTCGCGCGCTACCACTACACCATCACGGCACCACTCAATATGTGTACGCAGGAAATCAAGAGTGGAAATAAAAATGACGACACATTTCTGTGTCGTCATTTCCGTTTCGAAGTCAGACAATTGCTGTCTGCGAATCTCGTGTGAATAAAAGTGTACCGAAAATCAGCGACTGATTTGAGATTTTTGCCAAGCCGTAGCAAGCGCGCTGTACCTGCCACCCTTCGCAATCAATTCCGCATGCGTGCCATATTCGGCCACTTGAGCATCGGCAATCACCGCAATGTGGTCTGCGCGTTGCACGGTTGACAGTCGATGCGCAACCACAATGACCGTGCGTCCAGCCATCAGTCGCTCCAGCGCATGCTCAACTTCTGCTTCTGTTCCTGGGTCGAGGTTTGATGTCGCTTCATCCAGCACCAACACAGCAGGGTCAACTAAAGCGGCGCGCGCGAGGGCAACTAGTTGTCGCTCACCTGCAGACAATCTGCTACCTCGCTCTCTCACTTCAGTATCTAAACCGTCGGGCAATGTTGCGAAGTGATCGGTCGCACCAATTGCGGCAATCGCTGCATCAATCTCTTCGTCGGTTGCAGTGCTTCGTGCAATTCGCAGGTTGTCGCGAATGGTCCCATTAAACAAGAAACCTTCTTGCGGAACTACCACGATTCGTTCACGCAAAGACGACATCGTTGCCATCTTTAAGTCAATTCCGCCGTACGAAACACTGCCGACTTGTGGGTCGTACAAACGCGCCATCAGTTTCGCAAGAGTCGATTTACCTGCGCCTGTTGGACCAACAAGAGCAAGTTTTTCGCCAACTCCAACACTGATGCTTACGTTCTGCAATGCACGATTCTCTGCGCCGGAATAAGTGAAGTCAATTCCATCAACAATCAATTCACCAGAAGTTGGCAATGCAACCGCACCGGGGTGCTCATCGACTTCGGGCTTGGCATCAAGAATTTGAAACAACTTGTTCAGTGCAGCACCTGCAGATTGCACCGTGTTGTACAGCTGCGAAAGCTGTTGCACTGGGTCAAACAAACTGGAGAGCAACAGCGTGAACGCAACAACGGTGCCAAGAGTGACGTCGCCGCGGTGGACTAACCATCCACCAATCCCAATAATCAATGCACTTGCAAATACCCCACCAAATTCAATGAGTGCGAAATACCAGGTGCTTACACGCACGCTGTGTTCATGGCTTTTGAACAATTCGCGATTTGATTTGGTGAACTTGCGGATGGTCTCTTCTTCTTGTGCGTACGCCTGAATTACGCGCACCGTGGTAATTCCTTCTTGAAGGGCAGACAAGTTTGCTCCAACACGATCTCTCACCGTGAGGTACGCCTTATTGGAATCTCGCTGAAACTTCACTGAAGCAGCAATCAGAATTGGCATCACCAGCAGTGCAACAATGGTGAGCTGCCAACTCAAAGTGGTAAGCAGAACTAACGCAAATACGATCAGCATTCCTGCCGCAAGGAACTGCAGAAGCCCCCACTGCACGAGCTCGGCCATTGATTCGATGTCGGCAGTCATTCGTGCAACGAGCACCCCGGCTTTGTTGCGATCGTAAAACGCCATGCTCTGACGCTGCATCTGTCGAAATACCGCAAGCCTCAGTACGCGAAGGAACGATTCGCCAGTTCTATTCAAGAACAGGAATTGAGCGCGACCAAAAACATAAGCTATGAGTGCGACAAGCAAATAAATGCCCACCGAGATATTGAGTGAAGTTGGATCCTTTTCACGAATGCCAAGGTCGATACCCCGACGCACAAGCAGCGGACCCGCCAGCGCACACAGCGTGGTGACGCACACGCACGCAAAAGCCAAGTACATCGTTTTGCGAAATGGCGCAGCCATTTTGAATACTCGACCAATTACCGTGCGAGCCTGTGCCCTGCTGAGTCGGTCTTCGTCCGTTACACCGCCCTGCGACCACATGTCAGTTCACCTTTTCGTCTTCAGGTGCACTCATACTTGCGAGTACTTCTCGATATCGCGCATTCGACCCGACAAGTTCATCGTGAGTACCAATAGCTGCCACTTTGCCTTCATCCAGCAAAATAACCCGGTCTGCAAGGGCAATTGTTCCAGGTCGATGCGCGATCACGATGGTGGTTCGACCAGACATGACGGTCTTCATCGCATCACGAATTTCACCCTCTTTACTTGGGTCAACTGCACTTGTCGCATCGTCGAGCACTAGCACCCTTGGGTTAGCAACGATTGCTCGCGCTATTGCTATTCGTTGACGTTGTCCACCCGATAGCGAAAAGCCACGCTCGCCAATCACCGTTTTGTAACCGTTTGGCAGCTGCAAAACAAAGTCATGCGCACCCGACAGCTTTGCGGCACGTTCAATTTCTTCTTCACCTGCATCTGGTTTAGCGAAAGCGATGTTGTTGCGCACCGAATCGTTGAACAACACGGTGTCCTCGAAGACAACACCAATGTGCTTTCTCAAGTCAGAAAGTTTTAACTTACGGACATCAATTCCGTCAAGAAACACGTGTCCGCTTTGCGTATCGTAAAACCGCAACAGCAGACGAGTGACTGTTGACTTTCCAGAGCCAGTTGCACCAACAATGGCGATACTCTCGCCACCTCGTATCTCCATACTGAAGTTCCGGAGCACAGGAAACTCTGGGTTGTAGCCAAATACCACCTTGTCAAACTTCACATCACCAACTGGTCCTGCAGTTTGCAACGGCAATGTTTTTGGTTGCACAGGATCAATGATTTCAGAGGGTGTCGACATAACTTCATTAATTCGAACAAGAGCAGCTGCGGCGCGCTGGCCAAGAGCAACGATCATGCCAATATTGCGCAATGGCCAAATGAGCAATGTGAGATACACATTGAATGCAACAAGGTCGCCAATAGTTAAGTCGCCGTTCAGCACACGGTGACCGCCAACTCCAAGAACAGCAACTAACCCAAGCGCTGGCAACACGTCAATTGCAGGCATAAAGCTGGAGCGAATACGTGCGGCCTTCATCGATTCCCGCAAAATGTCGTCGGCTTCTTTTTCGAGTTTCTCAAACTGCACCTGCTCGGCACCAAAACCCTTCACCACACGTACGCCAGAAATGCTCTCTTCAACGACGTTCGCTAGCTGCGCCTGCTCTGCTTGCACCGCAATAGATGCAGGATGGATTCGATGACTGAACCGACGCGCTGAAAGATTTACAAAGGGCAGAGGTATGAGCGCGACTATTGCCAAGATCGGATCAGTAATGAACAGAATGGCAGTAACAGCAAAAATTTGAATCACGTTTGACAGTGTTATTGGGATCATCACAATGAAACTCTGAATTTGCATGAGGTCACTCGATGCTCGACTCATTAATTGACCTGTTTGCGCTTTGTCGTGATATCCGACGTGCAAGTTCAATACATGGGAGAACAGTCGCTCACGAAACAAGGTTTCAGCCCATCTGCTCTCACGAAACGCGATGTAACGGCGCATGCCAGACAGCACACCAGTAAGCACCCCGAGCCCGCCAATGATCAATGCCCACCGCAATAACGGGCCGTTCTTCTCAATGCCGTCGTTGATCGCATACTTCGTCATCTGTGGCACTGCCACCTTGAAGGAAGCCCACAGAATTCCTACCAATGCACCAAGCAACAAATTGCGTCGTTGCATTTGCAACGCAGCACGCAACAATCGCCACCCTTCGCTGCGTTGAGTTTCTTCGAATTCGAGTCGAGCCGCAACCTCGGTATCGGACTCAATTGATGTCATAACGAAACCGACGAATCAACTGGCACTTGGTGAAAGTGCTTGAACTGATTTCCAATAATCCAACTGTGGATCAAGAGGAAGTATCGCCAGTGAAGAGGTGGTCACACCATTCTTGAAATACTCCGAAACAACGTCGCGGCAGTGCGCAGGGCTGCCGTGCACCACTAATTCATCAACTACTTGATCAGGAATTGCGGCCAATGCTGCTTTGCGGTCGCCTGCTTTCCATGCGTCCCACATTCCTTGCATCAACGGCGCACGGCCCATCCAGCGATGGAAGTCGGCGTACACAGGCACGTTCATGTAGGCAGCAATTGCAAAACGGGCTCCTGCGCGCACCACTTCAGTGTCTTCACTTGGGCAAACAAAAATACGTGCTGCAATTTCTTTCTCCACGCCGTTCGCAGCATCGTTCACCACTTTTGCAACCTTCGTTACATCTTGCGCGCTAAGCCAGTTGATAATTACGCCGTCTGCTTCGCGAGCACCCAACTTCAGCATTCCTTCTCGAAGTGCTGCAATGAGAATTGTCGGCTTTTGTGCCGGCTTAATGCTTAAGCGAAATCCGTCCACCTTAAAGGTGTCATATTCCTTGGTGATTTTTTCTCCTGAGAATGCATCGTGCATAAATCGAACAACGTCGCGAACTTTTTTGTACGGGTCTACGAATGGCACACCATTCCAACGCTCCACAATCACGTTGCTTGACGAACCAATTCCAATTGCAAAACGGCCTGGCGCGGCATCGGCAAGTGCGGCAACACTTTGCGCAATTACCGGAGCAGTACGCGTATATGCAGGAACAATCGCTGTACCAAGTCGAAGGCGTGGTTCCCATGCTGCAGCTAACGCCAACGGGGTGAATGCGTCTGCGCCATCGGTTTCAGCAGACCAAATGTCGCTGTAACCCCAGTCGGCCAACTGCGCATATTTTTCTTTGTGGTCATGCAAATGTCCTGGAAGTGGAACGGTCATTCCGTTGCGACGAATCATTTTGGTTCCCTCCACATTCGAGCAATACAACTTTGACTTGCAGTGGCAAGAAACGTTCCGTCTTCCGCGAACATGTTTACTGTTCCGTGCCCGAAGCCGCGTTCCACGCCTTGAATATGTATGTCTAACAACACCCACTTAGTGGGAACGAGGCGAACCACACGGAGCGTGTTATCAAGGCTGTTTCCGCCTCCACGTATGCCGAGCGCCTGACCAACACCCATCGGCACGAAGTCCCCCAACACGGCCAAAGTTGCTGTGTCCACGCCATCAATCACTTCGGGAATGCGCGCCCACATCAAGGTGCGACCGTCATTGGGGACTTCATCTAGTTCCTCAAGTTCACGACCAATGACAAAGCGCTCTTCCATTTTTTCGTGAATGGTGTTTGACACGTCGCTGCGATGTGCGCGTTGCTTCAATGCACTCGGTGGTGGCACATCGGGCATCTTCACGAATGAATGTGCGTACTCAAATGGACGCTCGCCCACCGCTGCGTTCACGGTGAGAATTTCGCGATCTCCTACGTGGCACACTGCGCGCGCCTGGGTGATCTGATGCCCAACGACAGCAAGCGTTACATCCACATCCATGGTTTCGCCGGTTCGCGCATAGGACAAGTACTGGGCGGTTGCCCAGACGCACGTGCGTCCAGACAATTCTTCAATTGCTGCAACTGCTGCGGCCAATCCGCATCCACCCCAAAGAAAACTGCCACCCGTTACGAGGCCAGGCCGAACGACCATCGACCACTGTCCATTTGTGGCTGTATGAATTCCCTTTGGCTCTATTCCGAGGAAGGCTTTGGTATCCATAACGCTTCTCCACACTAATAGAGGAAGCGTTTTTAGCGACTATTTTAAGACAATGAGCACAACTGATACTCCGTGGATGGGCGATGCCTGCTCGCTTGTCGATGCCTTTCGCAAAAAAGAGCGTTCCCCATTAGAAGAGTTACAGGCTTCGCTAAACGCCATTGAGAAAAGTTCGCTGAATTCATTTTCGTTTCTCGATCCAGAAGGTGCAACTCAACGAGCAAAGTCTGCTGACGTGTCAAAACCATTTGGCGGAATTCCACTTGGAGTAAAAGAACTTGATGCCGTAGAAGGTTGGCCATACACAGAGGCATGCGTGGTCTTTGCCGATCGCAAAGCAACACACACATCAGTCATGGTTCAGCGGGCCACGCAAAATGGTGGAGCAAATGCAATCGGCTTGTGCACTGCAAGCGAATTCGGCGGCGTAAATGTCACTCGCACAGTTTTGAACGGTGCAACTCATAACCCTTGGCAAATGGGTCGCACGCCAGGCGGATCATCTGGTGGAAGTGCTTCAGCAGTTGCTGGAGGCCTTGTCACCATTGCAACTGGCGGAGATGGTGGAGGTTCCATTCGAATCCCTGCAGGCTTCACCGGTCTTGTTGGACTGAAGGCAACGTTTGGCAGAATTCCACGCGCGCCACATACCGAACTTGGAAACCTCACCGTGAACACAGGGGTAATGGCACGAAGTATTCGCGACACTGCGCGTTGGTTCGACGTGTGCAACGGACATGACTCGCGCGACCCTCTCAGTTTGCAGCG
>JBEGVD010000154.1:0-2933 GCA_041178585.1 Actinomycetota bacterium | reverse complement strand
GCATGCCAAAGCGTGCTTCAACGGCGTAACGGGCGCGCTCATCGAGCGTGTTCAACAGGTCGTCCAAAAGGTCGGTGTCCACCATGGACATCACGGCTTCTTCTGGGCTGATGTCGTCGTTAGGAACGAGGTCGCCAAGTGTTGCGTCTCCGTCGTCACCAATGGTCTTGTCGAGCGAGACCGGGGTGGTGAGGCGGTGCAACTCGGCGTTCATGGCGTCTAGGCCTTCGGCATCGCCCGAACCCACACGAAGTGCTGCGCGCAAGGTTGCGGAGCGGTCACCAGGAATACGAATAAGGCTTGCCTTCTGGTCGAGTGCGCGACCTATAGCCTGACGGATCCAGAACGTTGCGTAGGTGGAGAACTTAAAACCACGGCGCCAGTCGAACTTGTCTACTGCGTGCTCAAGGCCCAAGTTGCCCTCTTGAATGAGGTCGAGCAAGTCCATGCCCTGTGGCAATGGGTAACGACGGGCAATGGAGACCACCAGTCGGAGGTTTGAGCGGATGAAGTGATCCTTGGCCTTGGCAGCCGCACGAAGGTCGGCGCGAAGGGCAGCACCGCGCTCACCAGCCTCAAGCTTCTTGGTGGCATCGCGGCCCTTTTCGATGGCCTTGGAGAGATTGCGCTCATCTTCTGCGTTCAGAAGTGGAACTTTGCCGATTTCGTTGAGGTAGAGACCGATTGCGTCAGACATGTGAATTTGGACCTTTTCTTACTTGGGGGGTTTCGGGGGGTTGCTAAAACCGGTTTTAAGGGGTAGTAGCGGGGTAGTTGACATTAGTTCATCGGCACGAATTTGTGAAGGGGTTAGCAGAAACTTTTTAAAATTTTATTTCCCTTATAGATATTGGTTTCTAGACTGCAAGAGTGACCTCGACCGCCAGTTTGCGCATCGGTCTGTTCGGGGGCACCTTCGATCCGCCTCATGTTGGCCACTTGGTCACCGCCGTGAACGTACGGCACACCCTCAACCTGGACATCGTGATTTTGATGGTGGCTAATGACCCGTGGCAAAAGTCGGGTGCGCGCGATGTAACGACTGCAGAAGATCGTTTTGCCATGGTGGAAGCAGCAGTGAGTGCAGTGGACGGAGTGATTGCGGGGCGTGACGAGATTGATCGCGGTGGCCCGAGTTACACCGCCGACACGTTGATGACACTTGCAGAAAAGCACCCAGGCGCCGAGTTGTTCACCATTGTGGGTGACGATGCAGCAGCCGGGCTTACGTCGTGGACCCGCGTTGACCAAGTTGCGGAATATTCGCAGCTCGTTGTGGTGGACCGACCTGGTGTTGCAGTGGACTTGCCGAAACAGTTCAACTGGTTGCGCGTGGAGTCGCCACGACTTGAAGTGAGCAGTACCGATTTACGTTCGCGCTTTAGCGATGGACGACCACTTGATTATTTGGTGACCGAACCCGTGCTTCATGTCATAGATCAGCGTGGTTTGTATGGCTCTGCTGCGAGAATGAACTAGTAATGACCGCAATACCTTCACGCCAACGTCGTCGCTTATTGGCAGCTGCACTGTGCGGAATAGGCGCAGCATGTTTGTTGCCAGTTGGTGTGGTGTTCGGAGCAAAGTCGTTGCTTGGTGCTTCGGGCGGACAAAACGTTGACTCAAGCGGTGCGCTAAAAATCCCTGCAACACCTGCCGCATTGCTCGCAACCATTAACGACGTTAACGACGTAACCAGCTTGACTGCATTCGTGTTGAATACAACAGGTGTTGGTGGAACGATTATTTCGCTACCAGTTGGAACGCGTGCTGACATTGTTGCGAATCAAGCACCGCATCGTTTAGGTGATACGTACGCGCAAGCAGGGTTAGAGGCCATGTTGCTCGACGCTGAAGGCGCACTTGATGTGACATTTAGTGTTGCTGCTGCAGTAAGTGCAAATGATTTGACTGGCGTGTTCTCGGTGTTGCCGCCGATCAGTGTGAATTTTGATCAACCTGTGGTTACCAGCAGTTTTGTGATGCCCGACCCAGCTTCAACAACAACGGTGAAGTTGAAAGCAACTGAAACAACACTACCGCCACAACCGGTGCCAGTTGACAACGAAGTATTTCCTGCTGGTGAAGCAACGTTGACACCAGATCAAATTTCAAGCGTGCTCACGTCAAAGCGTGTAGGTGAACCTGAATTAGAGCGATTTGTGCGAACGAAGTCGGTGTGGAATGGAATCGCTGCAGCAGTTGGCGGAGGCCTAACGCCAGAGCAAGCGCAAATCACAGAAACCAGTGTTGCTGGTGAAATACCGAGCGATATCGGCACCTTTATGCGCAGAGTATTCGCCGGCCCAATTCAGGTGTGGCAACTGAGCGCCCAACCATTGTCTGGCGCAGATAACCCTGCAGTCCTGGACTTATATGCACTCGACAAATTTGAAGTGCTGATGATTTTGGCAAACGTTGCGCCGAGCAGTTTGTCGTTGCCAACCGGCTCACTTACCGTGCAGATCGACAGTTCGTTTAACGACCCGAACATCACTCACGATGTGGTGGAGCGCTTGAATTACATCGGACTTTCGGTGGCACTCATTCGCGAACTTGAGGGCGAAGTGAAGCAACAGACGCAAATTCGCTACTCAGACCAAGCCATTGTGGATGTTGGTAAAGCCGGGCTCGAATCGGTGCTGGGCAAAATCAAGTTCATGAAGAAAAAGCAGCCCGTGCAGGGGATCAGCGCCCAAATTGTGATTGGAAAAGACTTTATGGACTTCATCACTGCATTCCCAGAGCTTCCAAGTACTACGGTTGCGCCAAGTGAATAACACAATGGTTGAAACAGCGAACAAAACCGATTCAGCGACGGTTGCCGTGATTGCCGCACGTGCTGCCGATGAGAAGCAGGGCAGCAACATTCTTGTTCTCAACGTTGGCGACATTCTCGCAATTACTGAGATGTTTGTCGTGGTGAGTGCCAG
>JBEGVD010000153.1:0-3201 GCA_041178585.1 Actinomycetota bacterium | reverse complement strand
CCGCCCGACAGCGTGCCTAAGGAGCGTCGTGCAAACGTGGCCAAATCAAGGCGATTAAGCACATCACTCACCACTTCTTTGTCGTGCTTTGACTCCCATGAGAAGTGGCGAACATATGGATTTCGTCCAAGCAACACATAATCAAACACATTCATGTCAAGCGGTATCAGCGGTGATTGAGGAACATACGCAATATGTTGCGCTCGCCAACGAGCCGACGTTGCAGGAATCTCTTTCTGATCAATTGCAATTGAGCCCGAGTAAGGCACTAGCCCAGCAGCAGCTCGCAACACCGATGACTTACCTGCACCATTTGGTCCAATGAGGCACAACCACTCGCCTGAGTGCAGCAAGTCATTAAAGCTCTGTACGGCTTCAATACCGTTGTACGACACCTGCACATCGCAAAACCCGAGCGCGGTCATGTTGAAGTATTCCTTGTGCGAAGGAGATACAAAAAGAATGGCGCACCAAAGAATGCAGTCACTACACCGATTGGGGTTTCGGCCGGGTTCGCCAACACTCTGCTTGGAATGTCTGCGAATACGAGAAATGCTGCTCCAAGCAACACGCTGAGCGGAAGCACCTTGCGATAACTGGCTCCTGCAAGTAATCGCACGGCATGCGGAACAATGATGCCAACAAAACCGATGAGGCCACTAACAGCAACTACTGCTGAAGTGCCCAGCGTTGCAGCGAGCACAACAATCAAGCGAACGCGACGGACATTGATACCCAGTGCACTCGCCTCGTCGTCACCAACACGAAGCACATCGAGTAATCGACGATGCATAAACAACACACCTGTGCTGAGCAATACATACGGAAGCACTAAGCGAACATCACCCCATGTTGCACTTGACAACCGTCCAAGAATCCAGGAATACACCTGGCGCACCACATCGGTATTGCGTTGCAGAATAAATGCCTGGATAGAGGTCGCCAACGACGTAACGGCAACTCCAGCCAAAATCAGCGTGGTTGTGGATTGCGTAGTTCCAAACGCAGTACCCACCACATAGGTCACTAACACTGCAACAAGCGCGCCAACGAAAGCCGCAAGAGGAAGTGGATCAACGATCCAGTTTTCCGTTGCCCCTCGCTGAAACGCAAACACCAACGTGGCCCCTAATCCCGCCCCTGCGGCTACACCAAGTAAATACGGATCAACAAGGGGGTTTCGGAAAACTCCCTGATAACTCGCTCCCGATATTGACAGCATCGATCCGACAATTGCTGCCAGCACCACACGCGGCGTCCGAATCAACCACACGATGTTCCAATCTTGTTCTGAAACACCACTATCAATTCGGATGAACGGTAAGCGATTAAGAAATTCGAGTGGAATTCTCCACCACGTCGGACCAGCAGGTCCGATCATCGTGCCCACGATCATTGCAACAAGCAACAACACCCCGCCGAACACAAACCAGTAACGGTTACGGCCCATGTCCAGGGAAGTTGTTGGAGTCATAACGATCGTGGGCTCGAAATCTGAATGTGACTACGAATTCGCAGCAGCGACTGCATCACGTATTGCTGTGATGAGTTCAAGTACTCGTGGTCCCCAACGCGATGCGACATCGTCGTCAAGCTCGACTACCTGGTTCGCTGTTACAGCCTTGAGTCCACCCCAGCCATCACGTGCAGCAACTGTTGTTGCATCTTGTGCACAACACTTGGTGTCGGCAAGGAAAATGAAGTCTGGATCAGCAGACACGATCACTTCTGCAGATAGCTGCGGATAATCATTTCCTGATTCAACATTGTCGGCGATATTGCGCATGCCGAACAGATTGAAGATCTGACCGATGAAGGTGTTTGACGTTACGGAGTAGTACGTGTTGTCGAGTTCGTAGTAGTAAGACAGTGGTGGCTCGCTGAATTGCACGGATGCCACTGCTTCTTCAATTCCGATCTGCAATGTCTTTGAAACTTCGATTGCCTTTTGGCTATTTCCTGTAAGCACTCCAAGCTGTTCGATCTGCTCGTACACATTTTCAATGCTCATCGCGGCACCGGCTACGAACACTGGAATATTGAGCGTGCTCAACTGCTCAACCAGACTTCCTGGATCGTAGGAAATAATCACCAAGTCAGGCGTGTATCCGCTAATTGCTTCAATGTTTGGCTCAAAACCCGACAACGGCGTGCCGAGTGCAACCGCTTCTGCTGGGTAGTTTGAATACTCATCTACAGCAACAACTTGTGATCCTGCACCAATGGCGTACAGCATTTCTGTTGCGGTTGGTGACAACGAAATAATTCGAGTTGGTTGAGCGTCAAGTGTGAGATCGCCGACTGTTACAGGAAATACATCCGCAGTAACAGCAACAGTGTCGCTTGACGTTTCACTTGACGACCCACAACTTGCCAAAACGGCAGTGATGGAAAGAAAAAGACCGGCAATGCCGGCCTTGGTTAACTTGTTCATATGGTCTCCTTGCTCTTCTTGCGAGAGCGGTTGATGTAGCTACGCATTAGGCGACCGGACTTGCAGAAAATATCTGCATTACCGTTGCGGGACAGTGCCGGAATCTCACCGGACTTCGCTGAATGTTTTGCCCTTCGGCTATTACCGAAGTGTGGTTACCTTAGCGCAGTTGCGCGGTGGTTATGCAAATAACGCGGCGAGGCGTTCCATGCCTTCAATCAAATCGGCGTCGCCGAGCGCAAAACTAAAGCGCGCGTAACCAGGTGCGCCGAAGGCCTCACCCGGAACGAATGCAACCTTGGCCACGTCAAGAACAAGGTCGGCAAGTTCCATGCTGTTCGTTGCAACCTTGCCACCAATGTCGCGACCAAGCAGGCCGCGCACATTTGGGAAGCAATAGAACGCGCCTTGTGGCTCCATGCACGTGACACCAGGAATTGCAGTCAGCATTTTGTGCATCAGCGTTCCACGTCGTTCAAAACTTTCGCGCATCATGGCTACTGCTGAAAGGTCTCCACTCACTGCTTCGAGTGCTGCAATTTGTGCAACGTTAGAAACGTTTGAAGTGGTGTGAGACTGAAAGTTGATTGCAGCCTTCATCACATCTTTAGGGCCAATCATCCAGCCCACTCGCCAACCTGTCATTGCATATGTTTTTGCAACGCCGTTTACGATGACGCACGTGTCGGCTAATTCAGGGACCAGAGTTGGCATGCTCGAAAACTTGTGCTTGCCATAGGTGAGGTGTTCGTAAATTTCATCGGTCA
>JBEGVD010000152.1:0-3882 GCA_041178585.1 Actinomycetota bacterium | reverse complement strand
ATTTCAGTAATGACAAATTTGACGAGTGAAGATGAGTCAAAATAGGTGATCATTATCTGCGATCTTCGATGATTGCATCAGAGAGACTGAAACCAAGATCTATTGGTGGCGGCAGTACGGTGCGTCTCGTAAGAGCTGGTCGCGCCTTACCTTCGGCAATTAAACGTTCGAGTATGAGTTTTGATTCACTGACTGGGCTAATGCGCGCAACCGGTTTTCCGTGTTCTGTCACGATGATTTCGTCTCCCTTTTGGACACGATCGATGTACTTGCTTAATTGGCTCTTCAAGTCACGAATTCCGACTTCAACCTGACGGGTCTGAGCGATTTTCTTCATTCTTCAATTGTAGTCACATCTATCTTTGATAATGACCACAATTTTCCTACACCCACATGGGTGAAGTTATGTGTGGGCCTAACCCTCTTGGCGGAAGCCCCATTCAACGCCTTGTGGAGTATCGCGAACCTCAACCTTGATTTCGGCGAATCGATCGCGAATCATGTCAGAAAGATCAAAGCGCTTATCTGAGCGCACCTGTGCGCGTAGGTCGAGCAAGATCTGCACGAATGGACCAACGACTTCGCGAGGGTCTCGCAACCCACCTGTGGCAGCACCCGCAAGACGCGTCACCATGCTGCGCAACACACTGCGCGCATAGTCAGCGTCAGAACTTTGCAGAGTGTCAATAGACCAACCTGCAATAGCGTCATCAAGTTCTAATGCCGCACGTGCCGCTGCATCAGCATCCGCGTTATCAATTGCCGTCTGAAACGCAATGTTTAGTCGATCGGTTGCTTGGCGCAGATTGCTATCTGCTGTTTCAACAACTGCTGCGGCAACTGGTTCAGTTACAGCAACTACCGATGCGGCTGCATCCGACCATGGGTTGCGCAAACGATCAATGGAGAACACTTCGCCGCTTGCAATTTCAGTTGTCGCGCCACGTAAACGAATGCTGATCACTCCCTTGCCCAGCACCGTTGCCGTATTTGCATCGAGGTCAAGCATCAGGCCGGTGTGTTCATCTACGCCCAAAACAAATACATCGTCTGGCAACTCAGTTTCCATTACCGAAAGGCGACGCTCGCCCATGTAACAAAAACGAGTGTCGTGGTGACCGCCTTCAGCATTGTTGTAATGCGGAATCACCACAGCACTAATGCCAATTTCACCAAGAATATCCAGGCCCTCTAACCAATACGGGTTTGCACCTGCTTTGTAAATCTCATACACAGGAAGGGTGAATCGTCCGAGTGTCAGTGCGGCTGCAGATGCGAATGTCACTACTCCACCATCTCGCAACTTCTTCACCAGCAATCCAGCGAGTGGGCTTCCGTGCCATTGACGCAACGCATACGTTGGTGATCCTGGGCCGGCAAACACATAATGCGCATCGGCAACAAGCTGCAGGCCGCGCTCAACAGCTAATGCATCCGCATCAATCAATTGCGTGAGCCCAGCAACATCCAACTTCATATTGATGCTGGTGTTGAAATACTCCACTGCCTTTGAGGCCAGTTCTGGAGCGTTTTCTTGAAACCCGTACGGCGTGTCAAGCAATGTTGCGCGAGCGGGGTTAGGCAGCATCCGCGAAATCAAGCGGTGCGTTGGCACCATGGTCGGCGCAGTTTCACCAGAACCCATAATCACCAACATGCGTGGAAGCGTCATCTAAAGAACCCATCTATTGTTGCGGCATGCACAACTTGTGCAAAGCGCACGGGGTGTTGTGCATGCAAATCGTGGTCTGCAGGACTAAACCATTCAACCCGCACTTTGGGCACACTGTGCAATGCGCGTTCAACTGCCTGACGTTTTGTATCTGAAAACACTCCGCCTGGGCCTTCTGCAGGAACGAACATCACCGGAACCGAGATGTCCTTATATATATGAGTGGGTCTGTGTTCCCACAAGCCGCGCAACACCATGAGGTGACGCTCCAACGTAAGCCATGGGCGAATGGTTCCATCATGCAACTGTTCGAAGTTTGCCATGCTGCCGTCAATGCCAGTTTTTGGCCAGTCTGAATGCGCGCTCTCCATATATCCGCGCATGCGCGATACAGGAGTGCCCAACAAATTCGGCGGACGAAGTGCAACAGAGCATTCTTCCCACTGTGGAAAATGTTCTTGCAATTCCAAGAATCCGCCGTCTACCGCTACGACTCCACGAACAAGTTCAGGGAAAGCATGCGCAAGTTCAACAACAACATTGCCGCCCCAAGACTGACCTGCAACAACAGGTCGTTCGTAACCTTGCAATGCAAGTACTCGCAAAACACCAGCTACATCATTCGTCACCGTCTGCATGTCATATCCACTGTCGGGTTTTTCACTCAAACCGTGTCCACGCAAATCCACTGCAACTACCGCGTGGCCAAGCGAGGCAAACTCGAGAGCCGCCCCCTCCCACAACATTGCATTCGATGCCAGGCCATGGATCAAGACCAAAGGGGCAACTGACGCTTCTGCCGGGTTGCCCCAGCGCACTGTTCGTAACGTCACGCCGGTGCCACCATCCACCATCACCGTGGTGCACTCAGCAGAATTCATAGCAATCACACTACGCTTCACATGCAATGAAGCCGAATGTTCTGCTCATAACTTTGGATCAATTCCGTGCGGATTGCTTGTCTATTGCAGGTCATCCACTTGTTCGAACTCCAAATCTTGATCGACTCGCTCGCCAAGGCGTCCGTCTTACTCAGCATTACAGCCAGTGCGCACCATGCAGTCCTGGTCGCGCCAGTTTGTACACGGGCATGTATCAAATGAATCATCGAGTTGTTGCTAACGGCACTCCTCTCAATGGACGATTTGACAACGTTGCACTGCTTGCACAGCGGGCCGGTTATTCGCCAGTGTTGTTTGGTTATACCGACCAAGCAATTGACCCGCGAGATGTTGAAGACCCAAACGATTCACGACTGAAAACCTACGAAGAGGTACTTCCCGGTTTTGATTGCAAGCTGTTCATTCCTGAACCACACACATTGTGGATCGAACACCTACGTGCCAACGGATTTGATGTGCCGATGAATGCACAGCAGGCCTTACTCAGCGAACCATCACGTCCCGCAGAATTCGGAATGTCAGCATTTCTTACCGATCACTTTCTTGCATGGTTGCGCGAACAAGATGGACCGTGGTTTGCACACGCCAGTTACCTTCGTCCGCATCCTCCATATTCCGCTGCAGGAAAATGGTCTACCGCGTACAACCCAGCAGATGTGCCAATGCCCATTGCCCCATCGGATGAGCGTCACCCATTCCACGATTTCGCAATGCAAATTCCTGGTGCTGCTGCGCCGACCAACGAAGAAGAAGTTCGACACATGATTGCGCAGTACTACGGCATGATTGGCGATGTTGATGAGCAACTCGGTCGCGTGTGGGACACCTTGGTTGAACTTGGCATGTGGGAAAACACCATCATCATCGTGACCGCAGATCACGGCGAACAATTAGGCGATCATAGTCTGAAAGAAAAACTTGGATTCTTTGATCAGAGCTATCACATTCTTGGAATTGTTCGCGATCCTCTCCATGCTTCACAACACGGAACCGAAGTTACAGAATTCACTGAAAATGTTGACATCGTGCCAACCATTGCCGAAGCACTTGGTCAACCCGTGCCGAAACAATGCGATGGATTACCGCTCACACCATTCCTTCGGGGTGAGCCACTTCCGCAATGGCGAGATGCGGCATCGTACGAATACGACTGGCGTCACTATTTCATTCGCATGGGCGATCGGAATTGGCCATGGGATCAACGCTTAGAAAAGCAACACCTCGCTGTTCGTCGATACGACGACAAGGCGTATGTGCAATTTGGTGATGGAACATGGTTGGCATTCGATATTGCAGCTGACCCAACAT
>JBEGVD010000151.1:0-2754 GCA_041178585.1 Actinomycetota bacterium | reverse complement strand
GTGCTGGACAGCGGCACGTTTGGTGCGCTGGCAATCATGTGAATCACTTCTTCAAGCATCGACTCGGTGTCGCCGAGTTCTGCCTGTACTGGTTCGTCTACTGCGCCATCAAAATCGTCGTAACTCATTACTGTGCTCCCTTGCTTTGCTTGGCAACTAATGCCTTCAACACCGGTGCTGGAACCAATGAGGTCTTGTTCGGGCCCGTGTAGTTCGCAAACTGACGTATATATGTGCTGGAAATGAACGAACGCTCGGCGCGGCTAAACAACAGCACAGTTTCAATGCCAGTGGCTGCGTTGTTGGTTTGGGCCATTTGCTGCTCAATTTCAAAGTCGCCACCGGTGCGGGCGCTCTTCACGATCATGCTGGCGTTAATGCGGGTTGCCACTTCAACGGTCAAACCTTCATACACAGCCACGCACACGGCATTGCCCAGGTGAACGGTGCTTTCGCGAATGAGTTCGGCGCGCTCTTCAGGGTTAAACATGCCCGATGGCTTGGCAGGGTTGTGCATCACGCCAATGACCAATTCGCCGAACAGCGAAACAGCTTGTTCGACGACATCCAGGTGACCCAAATGGAACGGGTCAAAACTGCCGGGGTAAAACGCAACGGCCATAACGACTCTTACGCTAACCGCTGTATGAACGACACGTACGCCCTGCCGTAACGCTTTACGCGGGTTACTTCCCAGCCTGTAATTGCAGGGTTTTCAAGCGCCATATCGCGATCACTCTCGGCTACAACAAAATCTGCTTGCACCAAGTCGAGCAGTTCGTGCCATTTCGCAAATTCATACGGCGGGTCGGCAATGATCAAGGTTGCGCCGCGCACGCTCGCCAACTGCGACATTGCATCGCCACGAATAATCGTTGCGCGGTCGGATAAACCCAACGTTTCAACGTTGCGCTTCAACACTTCAAGCGCATCGCGATCGCGTTCAATAAATGTGCAGTGCGCTGCGCCGCGCGACAACGCTTCAATGCCAAGTGCACCACTGCCCGCGAATGCGTCCACAACACGTGCATCAAGAATGACGCCGGCACTTCCCAACGCATTAAAGGTTGCTTCCCTTGCCTTGTCGGTGGTGGGCCTGGTGGTTTTGCCCTCTGGCGCTTCAATTTTTCTGCCGCGCAGTTCGCCTGACACCACTCTCATGATTTCACGCTATTGCGCATAACTGTCGATACAGATGACTCATACGATGTGTGCCCAGCCGTCTGCGACATATGGTTGAATGAGCCAGTGAATTACGAGCCGAACGAGGCAGAACCAGGCCCAGCCGAGCCGCCAACCGAATCCATTATCTGTGTGGACTGCGGTGGCACCGCTCATTTGCTCACCGCCCCTCCCGAAGACAACCTGTGGTTGGTTGGCGATGTTGTTGCCTACCGCTGTTCCGATTGTCTGGATCGTTGGGACCTCGTTCTCATGCCCGAGGGCGAATAGGTGATAGATATATCACCATGACCAATGGTGTAATCCCAAGTGCACGAGAGCGCATTATCGCTGCGGCCAAACAGGAACTTCACGAAGTAGGTGTTCTTGGTCTGCGCGTTCAAGAAGTGGCAAGAAAAGCCGACACATCAGTTGCACTGATGTACAAATATTTTGTCGACCGCGATGGTTTGCTTGCCGAGGTACTCGGGGACATGCACGATGAGCGAATCGATTATTGGGAGAAGATGTTCACCCACGCATTATCCGATTCAACACCTCGAGGTGAATTCACCGTTGAGGATCTGCTTCTCAAACTTCCAACGCCTAACTCCATCCATTTTCAATCACTCGGGATGGATCGAGCACAAACACTGGCAGCACTGAGCAATAGTCCAAAACTGCGCGCACGAATCGAACAGACAACACAGCGATTGTTCAACCTCACACTTAAAGTGGTGGCCAACGCCGACACGAACCCAAAACCCAACACGTCAAACCATCGCGTCATTGCGCTGTTCATCAGCAGCCTCAATCTGACGTTCATTAACAATGAACTACTTGGCGATTCACGCATTACCGACGAGGAGTATTCATCCTTCCTCAGCAACTACTTCAAGAGTCTTGGTAAGAAATAAATTCTTATCAACAAAGAATCTTTCATGTGAAGTTTTTTAACCACTTATGAAAATTTTTCACTGTTTACAGTGAATTTATGCTCAAAATTGACTCTCGCGAACGCATCCTGCAAGCCACACGTGCGCGTTTGAAGTCGGATGGAATTCTTGGTCTGCGCGTTGCCGACATTGCAAATGATGCAGAAACATCGATCACGCTGATCTACAAGTACTACCGAGATCGGGATGGTTTACTTGCTCAAGTACTCGGCGACATGTATGACGAATTTAGATTGAATTTTCAACACAAAGTTGAAGGTTGGCTTGCCATCACCCCAAGTTTGACGCTTGAAGAGTTTGTGTGCCTCATGCCAAACCCGGCAGAAGAAACCAAACACGCTCGAGACTTTCGTTTACAAGTGTTGGCAACTGCATTAGAAAATCCTGAGTTGCACGAACGGATCAAGGCGACAACTACTTCTACATATCGCTGGATGCGCGACACCATCGAAGCAAATCGCTACAAACTCCCAGAGGCCGACCGCGGCTTCGACGTTCGTTTTTTGACCGTGATTATGTTCAACATCATGTTTGTGTATTACGACTTGGTAGATGAAGACAAGCTTTCAGCAGACGAATACCGCGCGATGTTGGTGCACCAAATCCGCAATTCATCGCGAAATACCGTTATTTCATA
>JBEGVD010000150.1:0-4893 GCA_041178585.1 Actinomycetota bacterium | reverse complement strand
TAATGTCCCTTCCATCACAATGTGACGTAGTGATCGTCGGCGCTGGACTTGCCGGACTCTCAGCAGCGCGCGAGATACAGCGGCATGGGCTTTCAGTCATCGTGCTTGAATCGAGTGATGCGGTTGGTGGAAGAGTTCGCACCGACATCGTGGATGGTTTTCAACTAGACCGTGGTTTTCAAGTGATGCTCACTGCTTACCCAGAACTGCAGTCGCAAGTCGACATGCGTGCACTCGACCTTCGACCGTTTGATCCAGGTGCACTGGTATGGCGCAACGGCAAAGGACATGCAGTTTCCGACCCATTCCGCAAACCTCAAACGCTTGCCACTACGGCATTCGCCCCAATTGGCAGTGTGTTCGACAAGGCACGAATTGTGGTGCTGCGCGCACGTGTTTTGCGCCGCAAGTCTGCGGTCCTCCTCAGCGGTCAAGACGTATCAACAGATGTGGCCCTTCGAGCATTTGGTTTCTCTACCAAAATTATCAATCGATTTTTTAGGCCGCTCTTCGGCGGCATACAACTCGATCCGCATCTCGCAACGTCGCGACGTATGTTCGATGTGATTTTCAAATCACTCAGTGAAGGTCAAAGCGTGCTGCCATCGCGTGGCATGCACGCGCTTCCGTTACAAATGGCAAGCAGGCTTTCCGAAGGGACAGTGCACCTCAACGCCCGTGTAAGCACGGTTGATGGCACAAAGGTCACGCTTGCCTCTGGTGAAAGCATTACTGCTCGCGCAGTGGTCGTTGCCACAGACGGACCAACTGCTTCTTCGCTTCTTGGAATTCCAGTTGTTGAATCGCGCAAAGTTGGGTGTGTCTACTTTTCTGCAGATATTCCTCCAACAAAAGAAAAGTACGTGGTACTCGACGGCACTGGAAACGGACCAGTTCTCAATGTTGCAGTAATCAGCAATGTTGCGCCGTCGTATGCGCCTGCAGATAAGCACCTCATTGTTGCTGCACTTCCCGGAGTCACCGAAGGTGACCTAGAAGCAATGAGCCGCAAACAGCTTCGATCATGGTGGGGACCACAAGTAGACGGCTGGAAACACTTGCGCACCTACGTCATTAACCACGGTGGACCAGTTCAGAAACCACCGTTTTCGCCTAAGCAGCGCGTCGATCTTGGCAATGGTCTATTCGTTTGCGGTGATCACAGAGACACAGGTTCATTACAAGGCGCCATGTTTTCAGGGCGACGATGTGGTGAAGCTGTTGTTCGGTCTCTCGCCTAGCCTGAGGGCATGACTCACGACACAAAAAGCAAAATCGTTTCAGTCGAGCGCTTTATTCCTGCAGCTCCTGGATTAATTTTTGAAATTCTTGCTGACCCACGCCAGCATTCAAAGATTGATGGCTCGGGCAGTGTTAAAGCTGCACAGGTTTCTGCTCCACCACGTTTGTCGTTGGGTGCAAAGTTTGCGATGGACATGAAGATCGGTGTTCCGTACAAAATGACCAACACTGTTGTGGAGTTTGACGAAAATCGCCGCATTGGTTGGCAGCATTTTGGTGGTCACATCTGGCGCTACATCCTTGAACCTGTTGATGGCGGCACAAAAGTTACGGAGCAGTTTGATTACAACGGAAGTAAGTCAATTTTCATTCTCAAACTGCGGGGCTCGATGAAGAGCAATGAGAACGCCATGAAGAGGACTCTCGAAAACATTGAGCAGCATTTCGCCTCATAATCATGGCCATTTTGCTTCCCCAAGGATTTCGCGCTCACGTTGCAAACATCGGAATTAAAGATGCCACAGACGATTTCACACTCGTCGTAGCCGACACGGTGTGTTCGGCTGCCGGCATGTTCACACAAAGTCGCTTTGCTGGACCAAGTGTTGTCGTAAGTCGCGAACATATTGCAGACCACAAGGCCAAAGCAGTCGTCGTCATTTCAAAGAATGCCAACGTCGCTACTGGCGACTTAGGTATGAGCAACGCGCGTGAAGTAGTTGCAGGTGTTTCGTCTGCTTTGAGCTGTGATCCACAAGACGTACTTATTGCCTCAACCGGAGTAATTGGCCGTCAATACCCAATGGACAACGTTCATGCCGGTCTTGCATCACTTCCTGCTCAACCACACGGCACGTCAGCCGACGATGTTGCCCGCGGCATCATGACCACCGACACGGTGAGCAAAGTCGCCGAATGCGTTGTGGCCGGGTCAACCGCACGAGTTGTTGGCGTTGCAAAAGGCGTTGGAATGATTGAGCCGAACATGGCAACACTCATCACCATGATGTTTACCGATGCCGATATTGCACCGAGTGAGTTGAATAGCATTTTCCAACGCGTCATTTCAAAAACGTTTAATTGCGTTTCGGTAGACACCGACACCTCAACAAGCGACACGGCAATCGTTCTAGCAAGTGGCGCTGCAGGAAACGTCGACCTATCATCATTTGAATCTGCGCTTTACGAAGTTGCGCTGTCGCTCACTAAGCAAGTTGCTCGCGATGGCGAAGGCGCGGAGAAACTCATTGAAGTGCATGTTGATAGTGCGCGCAACTATGAACAAGCCAAAACTATTGCCAAGGCAATTGTGAACTCGCCACTCGTGAAAACTGCCGTGCATGGCGCAGACCCAAACTGGGGCCGCGTGGCAATGGCCATTGGCAAGTGCAGTCAGTACACCGATGTAAATCAAGAACAAGTGGTCATTCGCTTTGGCAACCAAGAGGTGTACCCAACGCAAGTAAACGACCAGGGACTAAGCGAACTCAGCGCATACATGAAAGGCGCTGATGTTCGGATTCACGTGAGTTTGAATACTGGGTCTACTGAAGCAACCGTGTGGGGCTGTGACCTCACCGATGGCTACGTGCGCATCAATGCCGACTACACCACCTGATTAGTTCGCGAACGGCTCGAGCCACGCGAGCAATGCCTCGCGGTAATACAACAGAGATTTGTATTTCGCAACATCATCTGGCAAACGATTAACCAACGAATACAACGTTGATGCCACGTCTTTACCGCGTGCAACGTATTCGGTGATCGGCTGTTGATACGTGCGAATGGTGAACATCGAACCGCCAGTTTGCGGCAATGCACGAAGCGTTTGTCGCTCCATTCGAATCCATAACTGCGTTGGGTCCTGTACCAATGGCTTGCTTGGTGCAACAGGCTGGAACAACGCGCAATGATCCTCAATGGTCCAATTTGATCGCACCATTGGTTGGTCAACACGCAACCTCGGCAGTGTTGTGTCAACGGCTTTTCCAACGTGCTCTGCATACTGCGGAACTGGCGAATGCACAGCCATCATGCTGCTGTTGAGCTTTGTTTGAATACTCCAACGGCTAGGCGAGCACACCACACCAGCCACAACCACCAATTGCTTTTCGGAACCTTCAGCGCTCGTTGGCTGCATCACCACAATGTCGTCGGCAACAAGCAACGAGGCTTCGACCAAAGCATCAATTCCCCGTGCGTGCAATGGCACTCCACAGAATTCGGCGATGAGTGTTGCAGCTTCTTCTGCTGCGTCGTCTCCACCATCGAGCAGACCAACTACTTCTCCGCGACGAAGGCGCAATAGTTCGCGCTTCATTGCAATAGTCGGTGCGGTTTCTTCATCGCTTGGCAGCCATTGAGCGACTTCCAACGGCTTAGTTCCCATGCGATGACGAAACTGACCCCCAACTTCAATTGGCAATATCTCTTCAGGGATCGCTAAAGCGCGAAAAGCAGAAACGTCAATGCTGGGTAACTGATCACATGGCGTAAATGGATGTTGATGGAGAACGTGGGTCATTGCCACGCGTCTTGCTAGATCACTTAGGTGGCATACGAATGCCGCCGTCGACGCGAATCGTCTCGGCATTCATGTAACTGTTGGTAATGGTTTCCACGACCATTGAAGCCAGCTCTTCTGGATAGCCCAAGCGCTGCGGAAAGAGCACACCCTTCTGCAAGTTCTGCTTGAACTGCTCGCTGTTTTCGCCTTGACCGTAAATTGGTGTGTCGATCAAGCCCGGAGCAACGGTGTTCACGCGAATTCCAATTGCCGAAAGATCGCGAGCAATTGGCAATGTCATTCCTACAACTCCACCTTTTGAAGCCGAGTATGAAGCCTGGCCAATTTGACCATCAAATGCTGCGACTGAAGCCATGTTGCAAATTGCTCCACGCTCTCCGTTGGCAAGTGGTTCGTTGGTGCTCATTGCAGTTCCAACGATGCGAATGCAATCGAATGTGCCAACCAAGTTGATCGCAACAACTTTCTTAAACGCATCCAAATTGGCTGCCGACTCGTACGTACCATCTTTGCCAACTGTGCGCTGTGCCCAACCGATTCCGGCTGAGTTCACCAATGCGCGAATTGGTCCCATGGACTTTGCCATCTCGGTGGCGTTGATGATGTCTTGAGTGTTGGTGACATCTACTTTGCAATATGCACCGCCAACTTCTTTAGCTAATGCATTGCCCTTTTCTTCTTGAATGTCAGCGATAACGACTTTTGCACCACGCTTGGCCAGCAAGCGAACGCATGCCTCACCAATTCCCGATGCTCCACCAGTAACGATTGCACTTGTTCCATTGAGATCCATAGGTCAAGACTACGCAACCACATGGGCCGTGGCGAAACCGAGCGAACCTCGCTATTCAAATCAACCCCCACGGCACGGTTAGCATCAAACAACGATGTCGGACCAGCATTCTCAAATCGCGAGCAGAACGCTTGTAGTCCTTCCCACCTACAACGAAGCAAACAACCTTGAAGCACTAATCAGCCAGATCCAATCAGGTTTTCCTGGCGTTCACGTCTATGTAGTTGATGACAACAGTCCAGACGGAACTGGGGACCTGGCAGACTCCATCGCGGAGAAATCACCGTTTGTCCACGTCGAACATCGACCGGCAAAACTCGGTCTAGGCACT
>JBEGVD010000149.1:0-9852 GCA_041178585.1 Actinomycetota bacterium | reverse complement strand
AGGGCGCGCACAACGAAATAGCCAAACGCCCGTATCATTGAGGCGCTCAATGAATACGCCGGGTTAGCTCAGGGGCAGAGCAACCGCCTTGTAAGCGGTAGGTCGTGGGTTCAATTCCCACACCCGGCTCTGAAATACCGACCATGACTCAATCGGTATGCCCGAGACGGGTACGGTAAATGTATGAGTCAAAACGCACGTCGCCCCCGCCGTGGAGCAGGTTCCAACGGTTCAAGTCTCAACTCCACCATGTCAATCGTTGTGGCAGCAGTTGCCGTATTGCTTGGTTTCCTCATTCTGCGTGACATCGGTGGAAGTGATTCATCGACCACAGATATTCCAGTTGATCCAGCGACGAGTGAAACAATCGTTACCGAGACAACACTTGTTGATCCTGCTGTTGTGGAAACAACCTTGCCGCTCACCGGGTTCAAAGTGCAGATCGCTAATGCTTCAAAAGTTTCGGGTAGCGCTGGAGACCTCACCACACAGCTGCAAGGTCGTGGGTTTATTGTTCAGCCAGCAATTAACACCGATGCTGCAACGCAAAAACAGACTGCAACTGTTGTGTATTACAACCCAGGTAGCGAAGGCGCAGCAGCGCTTGTTGCAACAACGCTTGGTGGTGTAGCAACGGCACCAATGCCAACTCCAATTCCAACGGAAACGGGAAACATTGGTGAAGCAAGCGTCTTGATTTTGCTTGGAACAGACCTTGCAGGCAAACCGCTTCCTGCGGGCTGATTAACGTCTAGCGAGTAATTCGCGAGCTGCTTTCTCAATACAGGTCAGTGTTTGTTCCATGGCGGCTTCCTGGCCAAATGATTCCACCAAGCTGATTGCCTCAATGCGGGATCGTTGCTCTGGTTGTGCATCTCCACAAATGACGGCTACTGGCTTGTTGGCCTTCATGGCAAGTTGCTGAACTCCACCAACAACTTTGCCGTTAAAGCTTTCTTCATCTAGGAATCCTTCGCCCGTAATCACAAAATCGCAATTGTTGATGTGCTCGTGTAGTCCAACTTCGTCGGCAACGATGTCAAACCCCGGAACAAGCTTTGCGCCAAGTGCTGCAAGCCCACCAGCAAGCCCGCCAGCAGCACCTGCACCTTCAATTTCTGAAACGTCAACTCCGAACTCGTCTTTGTACGTTTGTACAAGGGCGTGTAGTCGAGAGGTAAGAAATTCAATTTGTGCAGGCGTTGCACCTTTTTGGGCTCCGAAAAGCTTCGCTGCGTCAGTGAACTTTGCCCGCACGTCACATGCCACAAGAAATTCCACGCCACGTAAGCGGGCAGCGGACTTAATGGCACGAATTGCGCCAAGGCCACCATCCACTGTCGCGGAGCCACCCACACACACGATGATGCGTTTTGCACCGTCATTCAAGGCAGTGTCAATCAATTCGCCAGTGCCAATAGTTGATGCAGCGATGACGTCATTGTTTAACTTTCCGCCAACCAAACTGAGGCCAGAAGCGCGTGCCATTTCAATCACAGCAAGGTCGCGGGAAAGGCGCCACTGTGCATCTACGGGCTGGCCTAGAGGGTTGGTGACGCGATTCGTACGGTTTGGCCCGCCAAGAACCTCGAGCGTTCCCTCACCGCCGTCAGCAATTGGTAACTCGATGCATTCATGACCATTTTCCCAACAAGCGTGACCAATGGAAGCGGCGACTTGTGCGGCAGTTGCGGTTCCTCGAAATTTATCGACGGCTGCAAGTACACGCATGCCTCATAGGTTAGGTTGCGCGACCTAACATGACCAATGATGTATCTACGAGGAAGACTCCAATGGTCTCTGCTCGTTATCTCTGTTGTGAGCGGCTTAATTGCGGTTATGTTGTCTCGCCAAGACAGAGGAGATTCGATTCCAGTAGTTACGACGGTGGAATCAACTATTCCTCAAACGACAACAACCGTGTATCAAGAACCGGTGTTGTACACCGTTGAACCAGGAGATTCGCTCTTTGGAATTGCCGAAAGATTTAGCCTCAATATGGCTGAGCTCATGAATATCAATGGCATTACAGACCCTGATCGAGTCAATGCAGGTCAAGTGTTGAAGTTGCCAGCTGCAACAGGTTTCGTTGCTGTTGCCGGCTCGACAACAATGCTGCCGTAATTATTGTTGCGACTTGCGATATGTCGCAGCAATTTGCGCAATATCGCGCATGATGCGTGCAATATCAAAATCTTTTGGCGTGTAGATAGCTGTTACGCCATTTGCAAGTAAATCATCACGATCTGATTCTGGAATGATTCCACCAAGTACCACTGGTGCAGTTACTCCCACTGCAGCAAGCTCGGCAATGACATCAGGAACAAGTTGCAAATGTGAACCAGACAAGATGGAGAGTCCAACAACATCTGGATCTTCGTCGCGAGCTGATGCCGCAATTTGTGCGGGTGTCAAGCGAATGCCTGAATACACCACTTCCATTCCCGAATCACGTGCTGCAACCGCGATTTGTTCTGCGCCACTGGAATGTCCATCTAGACCAGGCTTGGCAACCAAAAACTTTGGTGGACCACCAGGAATCGAGCGCACAAATTCGGCTACATCGGCGAGCTCGCTCGTGCGTCGGCCTGCAGCAGCGCCAACACCAGTAGGGGCGCGGTATTCACCAAAAACTTGACGGAGCACTTCGCCCCATTCGCCCGTAGTTCCACCTGCTTTTGCCAACTCAACGGATGCATCCATGATGTTGGTGCCAGTTTCGGCGGCGGTGCGGAGTGCAGCAAGTGCAGTATCCACAGCATTTTGATCTCGAGCTGAGCGCCATGCAATGACATCATCAATCATTTGCTGCTCTACGCGGTGATCAACTTTCAAAATGTTGTCGGCACCACTGAGTGGCGAATCAGTTGATTCAGTAAATCGATTCACTCCAACAACGGTTTGTTCGCCAGTTTCAATGCGGCGTGTTCGTTCAGCCATTGATGTCACCAAGCGACCCTTCAACGAATCCACAGCATCGAATGCGCCACCCATGTCGACAATTTCATTCATTTCTTTCCACGCAGCGTCACGCAGTTCTGCAGTGCGTGCTTCAATAACGTGTGATCCATTAAAGATGTCTTCGTGCTCGAGCAAGTCGGTTTCAAATGCGAGCACTTGTTGCATACGCAATGACCACTGTTGATCCCATGGGCGTGGAAGGCCGAGTGCTTCGTTCCACGCAGGTAACTGCACGCTTCGAGCACGCGCAGACTTTGAAAGCGTGACCGCCAACATTTCCAACACGATGCGCTGAATATTGTTTTCTGGCTGCGCTTCGGTAAGGCCAAGTGAATTTACTTGCACGCCATAGCGGAAACGGCGAGCACGTTCGTCGGTTATGCCATATCGCTCGGCACCAATGCGGTCCCACAGTTCGGTGAACGCACGCATCTTGCACACTTCTTCAACAAAGCGGATGCCGGCATTGACGAAAAACGAAATTGAAGCAAAGACCTGGGGGAACTGTTCATCACTTACTTGTCCACTTGCGCGAACAGCATCAAGAATGTCGATTGCGTTTGCCAGCGAAAAGGCAATCTCTTGAACAGGTGTAGCACCAACTTCTTGTAAGTGGTACGAGCACACATTCATCGGGTTCCACTTCGGTGCATTCTGCGAGCACCACACGATCATGTCGACGATGATTCGACGTGATGCAGCCGGTGGGAAAATGAAGGTTCCTCGTGAGAGGTATTCCTTCAAGATGTCATTTTGAGTAGTTCCGCGAAGTTGCGAAGTGACCGCACCTTGTTCTTGCGCGTTTGCGACGTACAAGGCAAGCAACCAAGCGGCAGGTGCATTAATCGTCATCGACGTGTTCATGTCTGCAGGTGGAATTCCATTGAGCAATGTGCGCATGTGTCCGAGGTGTGCAACCGGTACGCCAACTTTGCCAACTTCGCCCCGGGCCAAAATGTGGTCTGGGTCGTAACCCGTTTGGGTGGGGAGGTCGAATGCAATTGACAAACCCGTTTGGCCCTTTGCCAGGTTCATTCTGTATAACTCGTTTGATGCGGCAGCGGTTGAATGACCTGAATAGGTGCGCATCAACCAGGGTTCGTCGCGGCGATTGGCCATAAATAAAGGTTACGGGTTAAGGGCCACTGAAAGACGATGGAGGTACTCGGAGCGAGGAATTTCCACCGCTCCAAGCGACTCGAGGTGTGGGGTGAGCCACTGCACATCAAGCAGAGTCATGCTGTCTTGGTTCATGGTGTCAACCAAGTGCATCAATGCCACTTTTGATGCATCTCGTACGAGGTGGAACATCGATTCACCGGCGAAAAGTCGGCCAACACGTACCCCGTATAAGCCACCGACGAGTACTTCGTTTTCGTCAAACACTTCAATGCTGTGTGCCCATCCAAGTTTGTGAAGTTCAGCGTATGCAGTAATGAATTGCTCGTTAATCCATCCGCCGGGTCGGTCTAGTGAGGCGCAACCGCGCATAACACGTTCAAAACACGTATCCATTTTGATGTGAAACTTGCGTTGGCTTCGACGCATCGACCTTGTGACACGCAATGCATCGAGTGGAATGACACCGCGTAACAAAGGAGACCACCATGCAACATCATCTGCGCTGAGCGCGAGTTCAGATGACATGGGAAACACGCCATTCATGTATGCATGAATCAGTGTTTCTGGTTGCAGGTCTGCACCGCGACCAACCAAATCGCTCTTTGGCCATTCCTTTGGTGGTGGAAACTTCCAACGACACTCGTCAAGAACTTGAGGTGTGTCGTTCCACATGAGGTTTAGTAGCTGAAGAATCCCTGCTTTGTCTTGCGGCCGAGTTTTCCTTCGGCCAACAATGTGCGAAGCGTTTTTGCCGGAACAAAGTTTTCGTCTTTGAACTCTGCATACAGCGCATCAAGGATGGATACCGATGTATCAAGTCCAACCAAGTCAAGCAATGCAAATGGCCCCATTGGGAAATTGCAGCCACCCTTCATTGCTGTGTCAATGTCTTCCATGTTTGCGGTTCCAGCCTCAAGCATTTTGACTGCGTTGTTGAGGTAAGGGAAGAGCAATGCATTCACAATGAATCCGGCGCGGTCAAGAACTTGAACCGGGTCTTTCTTGCAACCAGCAACAAATGCGTTTGCGCGAGCGATTGTTTCTTCGCTTGCAGTGATCGGGCGAATTACCTCAACAAGTGGCATGAGTACTGCTGGGTTGAAAAAGTGGATACCACAAACCTTGTCAGGACGATTTGTTGCCTCTGCCATTTTCACAACAGCAAGCGTGCTGGTGTTTGTTGCCAAAATCGCATCTGGCTTCACGATTGCATCCAGTTCTTTGAACAGTGCTTGTTTTGGAGCAAGCTCTTCAACAATTGATTCAATAACGAGATCACACGATGCAAGATCGTTGAGTGAATCGGTGATACGAATGTGTGAGAGCACTTCGTTTCGCTGATCAACGGTCATTTTTTCTTTAGCGACTTGCTTGTCGAGGTTCTTTTCAATTGAAGAAAGCATCGACTTTGCTCCATCAAGTGTGCGCGAGCGAACAATGACGTCCATTCCAGCGCGTGCAACGACTTCAGCAAGTCCTGCCCCCATGATTCCGGATCCACATACGCCGACGAGTTGAACTTTGTTGGTTGTCATGAATGAAAACCGTACTCACTATTGGACGATGTTTACCAACTGGTAACCGCCCCGAACGCCGATGTTTGCTGGGGCTCAGTAGGTTGAAGGCAATGATTTCGGACCAAATCGCACGCGCCCTCGACCACCCCGACAGATTGGTGCAGATGGAGAGGGTGCACAATTTCCGTGACCTCGGCGGCTATCCAACCGCCAGTGGGGCAACGACGAAGTGGCGCACACTGTTTCGTGCAGATGGTTTGCATCGATTGCGAGCCGAAACAGATATTGAGATCGTGGAGTCGCTCGGATTGAAATCTGTCATTGACTTGCGAACTAAGCGAGAACAGCGCGAACAAGGCATATTTCCACTCGACGATATTGAGGTCGACTTTCATCATGTGTCCATCGTGGACGCGACATGGTCGGATTCGAAAGAAACACCTCAGATTGATGACCCTGTCGAGTTTTTGGTGTGGGGGTATCGCGATTTATTAGAAATTGGATCCGAAAAATTTGCGCTTGCATTGCGAATTTTGAGTAGTCAAGAGAGTGTGCCCGCTGTGTTTCACTGCGCCGCAGGAAAAGACCGCACTGGTGTGCTCGCAGCGCTGATCTTGTCAACTGTTGGAGTATCTGACGAATACATCTGTGCTGATTACGGTCTTACAAAGCGTGCGATTGAACGCACTGTTGCGTGGGCTAAAGAGCACCACACCGATATGGCCAAGCGTTGGACCACCATCAACCCGGTGTATTTGGCTGCTGAGCCACAGGCCATGCACGTGATCTTGAACGATTTGGTTTCTGCCCATGGTTCAGTCATTAACTATGTTCGTTCGCTCGGCGTGAGCGAAAGCGAAATTCAATCGCTTACTGCGCTGTTGCTTGATCAATGAGCTCAATTCATAAGTGATAAGTTCGCATCGATGACTCAACAAGTGGTGTTGCAAGGTGGTGGACCATTTACCGCCAACGATGAACTTGATGCACAGATTCTGCGCGCGCATCCTGGGTATGTGGCCGTTTTGCCAACAGCCGAAGCATTTGAAAACCCCGATGATTTGGTTCAGCTCAGTGTTGCGTGGGCAAAGCGCTTGGGAGTTACAACAAAGTTGTGTGCCGTGTATTCCCGTGCAGATGCGCGGGAAGAGTCATTTGCAGCAATGATTACCCAATCTGCAGTGGTGTATGTCGTGGGCGATTCGCCAATTCACCTGCGATCAACCTTGAAAGACACCGTGGTGTTTGATGCACTTGCAACACACCCATGTGTTGTTGCTGCTGCGGGTAGCGCGGCAGCAATGTGCGATCCAATGGTCGATCCTCGCGGAGGTGCTTTTGCGCTTGGCCTTGGTCTCGTGAGTGGCGTTGCAGCAGTTACTGAATCTGAAAAATGGCCGGACGAACGTTTGCAACGCACGCTGAGTTTGGCAAATACATCTGTTGCGGAGATTCCAACTGGCGCAGCGTTGATTCATCAAAACGGAACATGGACAACACATGGTGCAGTGGTCTTGCATGGCCCACTGCCAACTAGCTAAACGAAACGGTTTAGCTTTCAGTAATGACAACACTCACGATGATGAGTGGTTCAAGAGTTGGAACACCGTTTGCTGCTGGGTCTGGGTTTGATGCAGCATTTAGTGCAGGCACGGTGGTGTCAAGTCCTGTAGTCACCTGACCAAACAAGGTGTAACTCGGTGGCAACGTAACTCCCTGGTCGCCCGTAATGATAAAGAATTGGCTGCCGTTGGTATTAGGGCCAGAGTTAGCCATGGCGATAGAGCCAAGTTTGTATTCTCCTGCTTGTGGCAATTCATCTGCGAATGAGTATCCAGGACCACCACTTCCCGTTGCAGTTGGATCACCACATTGCACCACAAAATCTGGAATTGCGCGATGGCACTGGGTGTTGTCGAAATACTTGTAGCGCGCAAGCGTGATGAAACTGTTTGCGGCAAGTGGTGCCTTGTTCTGATCGAGTTCAATGGTGAATTCACCCTTATTGGTGGTGACTACCGCGGTGTATGTCTTTCCGGCTTCGAGGCAGTTGCTCGGTGCCTTCTCAAACGTTGCCGCACGGGCTTCACTGCCGTCAGTGGCAGGACATGGGGTGTCACCGGTGATTGCACGACCTTCAACTTGTGTTGGTGCAGCGGTGGCCAAGGTGGTGTCGCTCGTGCTGGATGAGTCTGAGTCACCCGAGACAGAGATGATGAGGGCAATGCCCAGTATGACGGCGATGAATATGGCTGCGCGTGTAGCGAGCTTGCGGGTGCGTTTACGCTGCTGTTGTTTAGCCAAGCCGTCGAGTTTTTGGCGGCGGTTTTCTTTTTTACGGTTGCGCTTGTCAGTTCCCATGATTTATGAAGGTTACTCGCGACCGAACTAGCGTAAAGAACCTGTGGCATTGATCGTTCAGAAATACGGCGGCACTTCGGTGGCCGACCCAGACCGCATGCGAAATGTGGCCAAGCACATTGCTGCTTTGCGTGCACAGGGAACAGACGTTGTTGCCGTGGTGTCTGCAATGGGCAAGGCAACCGACAATTTGGTGGAGCTTGCCCGTCAGGTATCAAGCAATCCGCAAGGCCGTGAAATGGACATGCTGCTCACAACGGGCGAGCGAATTTCAATGTCGCTGTTATGCATGGCACTGCACGACGTTGGGTGCGATGCAATGAGTTTTACCGGAAGTCAGGTTGGAATCATCACTGACACCTCTCACACCAAGGCAAAGATTTTGGAAATCAAAGGTGATCGCGTTCGCGAAGCGTTGGCCGCAGGGAAAGTTGCTGTTGTTGCCGGATTTCAAGGTGTAAGTACCGAGCGTGAAATCACCACACTTGGTCGTGGTGGAAGTGACACCACAGCAGTGGCGCTTGCTGCCGCACTGAAGGCGGATGCATGCGAGATTTACACCGATGTCACTGGCGTGTTTAGCGCCGATCCACGTTTGGTTCCGCAAGCGAGAAAATTGAAAGAATTGAGCTTCGACGAAATGTTGGAAATGGCAGGTGCCGGAAGCAAGGTGTTGGCATTGCGCTCAGTTGAGTTCGCACGTAATCACAACGTGCCAATTCATGTGCGCTCAAGTTTTACTTGGGAAGAAGGCACGTGGGTGCGTGGAATTGACGAAGAAAGGAAGCGAATGATGGAAGAGCCAATTATTTCTGGAGTAGTTCACGATGTGGGCGAGGCAAAGATGACGTTACTTGGCGTGCCAGACCGTCCGGGTGTATCTGCACTGTTGTTTGAGTCATTAGCTGCAGCAAACGTGAACGTTGACATGATCGTGCAAAACACGTCCATTGACGGCACTACTGACATTTCGTTTACCTTGCCGATCGGCGATATCAAAACTGCTGAACCTATTCTGAAAAGAGTTGGTGATGAAGTCGGTGCAACCGGAATCAACAAAGACGAAAACATTGTCAAGCTTTCACTCGTTGGCGCTGGGATGAAGTCCAGTCCTGGAATTGCAGCCAAGATGTTCCGTGTACTAGCCGACAATGGTGTGAACATTGAAATGATCTCCACCAGCACCATTCGCATTTCAGTTGTGGTTGAACGCTCGCAATTAGAGAAAGCAGTGCGCGCATTGCATACAGCGTTTGATCTTGACAGCGGCGAAGATTATTCAGCTCCGCTTCCAGATCGCAAGTAGCAACTAAGTTTGTCGGTGTAATGACACACGACAATTCACCTAAGTGGCGCACCCAGTTCACACCCTGGAAAAGTGCAGGAAACCGAACAGAAACTGGTGCTACGGCCGACGAGGTAGTGCGCCAAACGGGCTGGGTGTTCAACAATGAAACAGGCTCCGATTTAACGCTTGCAGAATTCGTGCGCACTGGAGACGAAGAAGTTCGTCGGTATATGCATCAGTTTGGATTTAGTCCCGAAACTCTGACCAACAAAACATTGCTCGAAGTTGGAAGCGGAATTGGTCGAATGACAGCAGCATTCACTAAGCAGTGTTTTGCAGTTATTGCTGCCGACGTCGATGCAGCCTTTCTTGAGCGTTGCCATGAAACTGTCGGCAAGCACGGAGATGTAGCCAAATTACGCACAACACATGTTGCAGATGGAAGCACCTTGCAACTTCCCGATAGCTGCGTAGACATCGTGTTTTCGTACATCACGCTGCAGCATTGTGAGAAAAGCGACGCGCTGTCGCTGACTTCAGAAGCAATGCGAGTTGCACGTACGGGTGGAACTTTGTTGTTGAATTATCGCACTTGGGTGTGTG
>JBEGVD010000148.1:0-9282 GCA_041178585.1 Actinomycetota bacterium | reverse complement strand
GTGCTGTTGTCGTGCATGACCATGCCACTTACTAATATGACATTGCTCAACTATCCACCTGTTGAACCACAAGCAGACACCTGGGGAATACACCCACACAAAGATTTCAATCTGCTCACGTTGCTCGCTCATGATCCAATTGGCGGACTAGAAGTGCGCAAGCGAAACGACGAATGGATTAATGCCCAGTGTCCAGAAGACGGCATGGTGCTCAACGTTGGTGACATGTTGGAGTTGTGGAGCGGCGGTCGACTGCTGTCTACCCCACACCGAGTGTTCAACAAGTCAGGAAAACCACGACAATCATTTCCCTACTTTTCAAAACCTCGATGGGATGTTGTCGTGCAGCCACTTGTTAAGCCACTTGCAGGATTTGACCGAGTGCCACTTCATGTCGGTACATCTGCTGCCGACATTTGGTATTCGAATTGGCCAGACACGTCGAGCACTGACCCAGCGCAAGTGCTCGGAAAATTTGATTAGTTATTTTGGAAGTGGCGAACTCAGTCGCTTGCGCACCGCTTGATTCATCTCATCATCAAAACCGCGCACGTGCTTTTCACATAACTCTGCCGCGGCGTCGCCATCACCTGCTGCGAGTCGATCAAACATTTCACCGTGCTCTTGTACAGCGTGCTTCATATCGGCAACATCGGCAATGTACAAATGCCACAAGCGATCGCTTTGCGCGTACATCATGTCGAGCGTCGCAGTAAGAAAACGATTACCTGCTGCATCCCACACAATCTCGTGACAGCGTCGGTCAATTTTCATGAGGTCGTCGTTCGTCGCACTTGGCTCTTCTGCTCGTGCCAACACGCGTGCCATTTCATCCCAATGGTCCTGCCTTCCACGCTTGGCAGCAAGTCGCATGGCGTATGGCTCAAGCAATGCGCGGGTCTCGTACAACATGCTGAGTTCCATAACGTCAATTCCCGACACCAACATGCCGCGACGTGGGATAACGGTGACGAACTGATCCCGGGCCAAGCGCTGGAGCGCCTCACGAATCGGGGTGCGACCGATGCCCAACTGGGCCTGGAGGGTCTCCTCTTTAATAACGTCGCCGGGGGCCAGTTCGAGGCGGACGATCTTGTTCCGGATCTCGAGATAGGCCTGCTCGCTCAGCGAAGTACTCACGCACGACATCATATCCCGATTTTTCCGTGATGATATTGCGCTGATATACTACCAAATATCAACTGTGGCCTCGCCCAACGGGGGTGTGGTCCTCTTTTCGGGGGTATCTCGTGAGTGAATTTCCAAGTCGCGCAAAGTGTGTCGTCATCGGCGCTGGAATCGTGGGCAACTGCCTCGTCGGTCACCTGAGCAAGCTCGGTTGGACCGACATGGTGCTCATCGACAAGGGGCCATTGCCGAACCCGGGCGGTTCCACCGGTCACGCATCAAACTTCATCTTCCCTACTGACCACAACAAAGAAATGGCAATGCTCACTCTTGCTTCACAGCAGCAGTACATCGAGCACGGCATGAACAACACCTCTGGTGGTATTGAAGTTGCTCGTACTCCAGAGCGCATGGAGGAATTCAACCGCCGTATGACGTCGGCAAAGGCATGGGGCATCGACTCGAAGTTGCTCACACCAGCCGAGATCAAAGAACTCGTTCCGTTCATTAACGAAAAGATTTTGCTCGGCGGTTTTTACACGCCAAGCGTTTCCGTTGTTGACTCGCTGCAAACCGGAACACTGATGCGTGAAAGTGCATTGAAGGCCGGCCACTTGCAAGTGTTTGCAAACACTGAAGTGCTTGACGTTGAAACAAAAAATGGCCAGGTAACTGCAGTTGTCACCAACAAGGGTCGCATCGAAGCCGAGTACGTAGTCATTGCTTGCGGTGTGTGGAGCCCACGCATTGCCAAAATGGCTGGCGCAAACATTCCACTTACGCCTGCAGTTCACCAGATGGCAGACGTTGGACCAATTGACGTATTGCAAAAGACCAATGCCGAAGTTGCATTCCCAATCGTTCGCGACATGGACACCTTCTGTTACGAGCGCCAGTCAACAGGCTCAATGGAAGTTGGTTCGTACGCTCACCGCGCAATCTTCATGCATCCAAATGACATTCCGTCAAACGAAGCATCGGCACTCTCCCCAACCGAGTTGCCACTCACCATGGACGACTTCGATCCGCAGATGGAACAAGCAATTGAACTGATGGAAATGCTCGGCGATGCCGAAATTAAATATGCCATCAACGGTTTGCTCTCGCTCACGCCGGATGCAATGCCAGTGCTTGGCGAAACCGTTGAAGTGAAGAACTTGTGGTCGGCTGCTGCAGTGTGGATTAAAGAAGGTCCAGGAATTGCACAACTCGTTGCCGAATGGATGACATACGGATATCCACACTTGTGCGACCCACACTCGTCTGACATCAGCCGTTTCTACCCACACGAAAAGACCGATCACCACATTTACGCACGTTGCGATGAACACTTCAACAAGACTTACGGCATTGTGCACCCACGTGAACAATGGGCATCGCAGCGCAACATGCGTCGCAGCCCGTTCTACCCACGCGAAGAAGCACTCGGTGCAACATTCTTCGATGCCCGTGGTTGGGAGCGCCCACAGTGGTTCGCATCGAATGCAAAACTCGTAGACAAGTTCCCTGACGTATGCGCACCACGCGAGCACGAATGGGATGCCCGCTGGTGGTCACCAATTACCAACGCAGAGCACATGCAAATGCGCGAATCAGTTGGCATGGTGGACCTCACCGCGTTCAACGAATTCGATTTCGAAGGCCCAGGAGTTGTCAACTTCTTGCAATACGTCTGCGTGAACAACGTAGATGTTGCAGTTGGTCGTTCGGTATACACACCATTGCTCACCCCAGGCGGTGGATTCCGCGGTGACCTCACCATCATGCGTCTTGGCCAAGAACACTTCCGCGTGATCACCGGCGCATTCGACGGTGGACGTGACAAGTACTGGTTCAAGAAGTACATGCCAACTGATGGCTCCGTCACATTCACCGACATGAGCCAAGCACTGTGCACCATCGGCGTATGGGGACCAAATGCTGAAAAGACCATGGCCAAGGCAACACAAACCATTGATGCCGAAGGCAAGTTGATTCCATTCGACGTTTCGCAAGCAAACTTCCCATACGGATCAGTACGCGACGTATTGATTGACGGTGTACCTGCAACCATGTTCCGCATTTCATATGTTGGAGAAAATGGTTGGGAGGTCTACACACGCATGGAGCACGGTCTGCGCATGTGGGACACCATTTCCGAAGCCGGAAAAGAATTCGACATCATTCCTGTTGGCATGGGCGTATATGCAGTAACTGGTCGTATCGAAAAGGGTTACCGCCTCATGGGCGCAGAACTTGAAAGCGAATACACACCAGTTGAAGCAGGCTTGGCACGTCCGAAGGTGAAGTCGGCAGACTTCATTGGTAAGGCCGACTACATGAAGGCACGTGACGAGAAGCCTGCAGCAATTATGTGCACGTTAGAAATTCTTGATCACAAGTCCAAGTCGGGCGTCTTGCGCTACCCAACTGGTGGCAACGAACCAATCCTCACCAAGAACGGTGACCGAATCGTTGATGCCAAGGGTCGCGTTTCACGCGTGACCACTGCGGGCATGGGACCATCGCTTGGTAAGTACTTGCTGCTCGCCTACCTCACACCAGAACATGCTGTTGAAGGCAACGAACTGCGCGTGATGTACATGAACGAATTGTTCCCAGTGAAAGTTGCGCGAGTTGGCAGCCAAGCGCTGTTCGACCCAACCGACGCTCGCATGAAGAGCTAAGTAACTCATCATGAACATTCTCGTTTGCGTGAAACGCGTGCCAGCCCCTGGTGCGCGAATCAACATCACCGAAGATGGACTTGGCGTAGATACCGCGTTTCTTGGTTTCACCGTCAGCCCACACGAAGAGTGCGCGGTAGAACAAGCAGTGCAACTGGTGGAAAAACATGGTGGCGAAGTCACTGTGCTCACTCTTGGTCCTGCAGAAGCCGAAGAGCAGTTGCGCACAGCGGTCAGCGTGGGGGCTGCAAAAGCAGTGCTTGTTCCCATTACGGAATCGGACTGGGACCCACAGCGCACGGCGCAAGCAATTGCTTCAGTGATTACCGATCTTGAAAACGCAAACGGCAAGTTTGACTTAGTGCTGTTCGGAAACGAATCTGCAGACTCCTGTGGTTACCAAGTTGGTATCCGCGTTGCACTCAAGCTTGGTCGCCCAATGGTGAACGGAGCCAAGGGCCTCGACATTGAAGGCAGCGTTGCCAAAGTGCGCCGTGAAAGCGATGCCGGCATGGAGATTTACCTCTTGCCAATGCCATCGGCTATCGGCGTGAAAGAAGGAATCAACCTTCCCCGTTACCCGACCATGAAGGGTCGCTTGGCTTCGAAGAAGGTTGACGTCACTCGCACAGAATCAACTGGCTCTGTTGGCGGTTTGAAAATGATCCAGTTGCAGCGTCCCCCAGAACGCGTGAGCAACACACAAATTTTAGGAACTGGCCCAGAAGCGGCATCTGCAGTTGTTGACTTGCTCGAAGAATTGGGAGTGTTCAAATGAGCGTTCTTGCAGTTATCGAACACGATCGCGGAACCATTGCTTCGGCATCACTTGGCGTCTTAACAGCAGCGCGCAATCTTGCAGTGCAAATGGGCACTTCGCTTGAAGCAGTGACCGTGGGCACAAATGCTGATGCTCTCTCGACTGTTGCTGCACAATACGGAGCGACTGTTGTACACCAAGCACACCACAGCGCACTCACCGACTTTGGCCCTGAAGCATGGGGTGAAGCAGTTGCACAAGTAGTTCGAAAAAATTCGCCGCAAGTAGTTATTGGCACAGGAACAGAACGTGGTCACGAAGTTATTGCACAAGTTGCTGCACGACTAGACCTACCAGCATCAATGAACTGTTTGGAATTTGATTCCTCATTCACCGGCGCACAACCATTGAAAGTTGTTCGCGCTCGTTGGGGCGGTTCGTTACTCGAAGAGTCTGAAGTTGATGCAGCGATCAAGCTGGTCACACTTGCCAACCACACGTTTGAAGCAGTTGAGTCACCTGCAAGTGCAAGCAACGTCGTGCATGAAGTTGAACTGAACGACTCAGTGATGCACTCTTTCGTTCAAGATCGCGTGGAACGCGTTGCTGGCGTAACTCTTGCCACTGCTCCAGTTGTGGTCAGCGGTGGTCGCGGAGTTGGATCAGCAGAAGCGTTCGCTCCCCTCGAAGAACTTGCCGGGCTACTCGGCGGAGTTGTGGGCTGCTCTCGCGCAGTCACCAATAATGGATGGCGCAATCACACCGACCAGGTGGGCCAAACGGGCACCCGAATTGCTCCAGACATTTATATTGCGTGCGGTATTTCTGGAGCCATTCAGCACTGGGTAGGTGCAATGGCGTCTAAGAACATCCTTGCCATCAACACCGACAAGGAAGCCAACATCGTGACCAAGGCTGGCTATGCCGTCATTGGTGACCTACACAAGATCATTCCTGCAATCTCAGAAGAAATTCGCCGTCGCCGCGGGTAAAACTCTTTCACAATTGCCTTAATGCCATATGCAATATGGCAAAGATCGGTTGATGGTTGTAGTGTTTTCTCCTTGTGCGGTCCGATCTTTCGGGCCCGTGAACCAAATTGAGGGACATCGTGACCGAAGTCGAAACTGGTGGGCCGCGTCGACGCGGACGTGAACGTCAAGCCGCAGGTCCTCGCTCCCGTCTTCCCGAGCAGAAGGCATTTCGCCAGCCACGCATGCGTTACGCCCCAACCAAGGTCATCAGTGATGACGAGGTTGAAGCAATCCACCACGCATCACTACGCGTGCTCTCCGAAATCGGTATTGACTTCTTGTTGCCAGAGGCTCTTGAACTGATTGCCAAATCTGGTGGAGCAAAAATTACCGACAACCGTGTTCGCTTTGACCCAGACTTTGTTGTTGAGACAATCAAAACATGCCCGAGCGAATTCAAATTGCACTCGCGCAACCCCAATCACACCCTGAACATTGGTGGCGACTGGATGGCGTTCGGTTCTGTTGCTAGCCCGCCAAACTTTATGGAACTCGACGGAACGCGTCACGCAGGTAACCGTCAGAACTTCCAAGACCTACTGAAGCTCACGCAAAGTTTCAACATCGTGCACTTCACTGCTGGCTACCCAGTCGAACCTGTTGACTTGCACGCTTCTGTCCGTCACTTGGAATGCACGTACGACATGCTCACCATGACCGATAAACCCATCCACTGCTACAGCCTCGGTCGTCAACGCAACCAAGACGTATTGGAGATGTCGCGCATCGTGCGCGGTATCGATGATGCAACGCTTGACAAAGAACCATCGGTGTTCACCATTATCAACTCATCGTCGCCGCTTCGCCTAGACATTCCGATGTTGCAAGGCATTATGGAATATTCGGCGCGCAACCAGATCATTGTCATCACGCCGTTCACCCTTGCTGGCGCAATGGCACCAATCACACTTGCCGGCGCACTATCGCTACAGAATGCTGAAGCACTCGCAGGAATGGTGTTTACACAACTTGTTCGCCCTGGCGCGCCAGTGATGTACGGCGGGTTCACATCAAATGTTGACATGCAATCAGGCGCTCCAGCATTTGGAACTCCTGAATACATGCGCACCGCAATGGCTGGCGGACAACTTGCACGCCGATACAAAGTTCCGTTCCGCTCAAGCAACGTGTGTGCAGCAAATGCACTCGACGCCCAAGCCGCGTACGAAAGCGTGTTCTCCTTGTGGGGAGCAATTCAAGGCGGCGTGAACTTCTTGATGCACGGCGCAGGATGGATGGAAGGCGGACTGCACGCCTCGCTCGAGAAGTTTGTACTCGATGCAGACTTGCTCGCCATGGTTGCCGATTACTTAGAGCCAATCGTTGTTGACGAATCAACGTTGGCATTTGAGGCAATCCAAGAAGTTGGCCCAGCGGGTCACTTCTTCGGCACGCAACACACTCAAGATCGCTTTCGCGACGCGTTCTACAAGCCTTTAATTTCTGATTGGCGCAACTACGAGTCGTGGGAAGAAGCCGGCAAGCCAACAGCCGATCAAAAGGCGAAGCAACTTGCCCAGGCCTACGTCGAAGAATATGTTGCTCCAGAACTCGACTCCGCAATTCAGCAAGAACTGTTGGAGTTCAAGCAGCGTCGCGTCGCCGAGGGCGGCGTCGCAACCGATTTTTAATTAACAGATTTACGTTAAATACGGAAGGACATCACTCATGAAATCATCAGCACGCGTAGTAGTCGTAGGCGGTGGCGTTGTTGGAGCATCGGTGCTCTATCACCTCACCAAAGCAGGCTGGACCGATGTTGTGCTCGTCGAGCGCAAAGAACTCACTGCAGGTTCCACATGGCACGCAGCAGGCGGTATGCACACACTGAACGGCGACCCAAACGTTGCACGTTTGCAGCAGTACACCGTCAACTTGTACAAAGAAATCGAAGCCGAGTCTGGTCAGAACTGCGGCATTCACTTGCCAGGCGGTTTGCAACTTGCCGACACGCCAGAACGCCTTGACTGGTTGAAGATGGCAATGGCGCGAGGTCGCTACTTGGGCATGAAGATGGAAATGCTTTCGATGAAGGAAGCAAAAGAACTCAACCCACTTCTTGAAGAGAAGTATTTCGTAGGCGCCTTGTACGACGAAGACGAAGGTTCAGTTGACCCATACGGCGTTACTCACGCATACGCGATTTGTGCGCGTAACCGCGGTGCAGAGGTGTACACCAACACCATGGTGAACGACATCAAGCCACGCCAAGACGGCACATGGACCGTGTACACCGACAAAGGTGAGATCCACGCCGAGCACGTGGTGAACGCTGGTGGTTTGTGGGCGCGCGAAGTTGGTCGCATGGTTGGACTGGAGTTGCCAGTGTTGGCAATGGAACACCACTACCTCATGACCGAGCCAATGGATGAAGTCATCGACTACAACAAAACGTTTGGCAAAGAATTGCCGCACATGATTGACTTCGCAGGCGAAATTTATGCACGCCAAGAGGGCCAGAGCATTTTGCTTGGAACCTACGAACAAGACAACCGTCCATGGGCTGCAAAAGACACTCCGTGGGACTTCGTGTTCCAGTTGTTGCCACACGACCTCGAGCGCATTGCTCCAGAACTTGAGCGTGGGTTCGCTCACTTCCCTGCCGTTGGTCGCGCAGGAATTAAGAAGTTCGTCAACGGTCCATTCACCTTCAGCCCAGACGGCAACCCACTTGTTGGCCCGATCAAGGGCATGCCAGGAATGTGGTCGGCATGTGCAGTTATGGCCGGCTTGTCCCAGGGTGGCGGCGTTGGATTGTCGCTTGCTAACTGGATGGTGCACGGTGATCCGGGAGCAGACATTTGGGGTATGGACGTTGCTCGTTACGGCGATTTCGCAACGCTTGCCTACACCAACAGCAAGGTACGCGAAAACTATTCACGTCGTTTCCGCATCACCTTCCCGAACGAAGAGCTTCCAGCAGCACGTCCGCTGCTCACCACTCCTATCTATGACCGCTTGATCGAACACAACGCAGTGATGGGCGCAGGCTTTGGCCTTGAGCACCCACTGTGGTTCCAGGACAAGGGCAAAGAACCAAAGGAAGACGTCACCTTCTACCGTTCGAATGCGTTCAACAACGTTGCCGAAGAATCAAAGGCCGTTCGCGAACGCGTTGGCTTCTCGGAAGCATCAAACTTTGCGAAGTACAAAGTAAGTGGCGCAGGATCAGCAGCATGGCTCACCAGCTTGTTCACCAACGCATTGCCAAAGATTGGACGCACCGTGCTTACCGCGATGCTCAACCCAGAAGGCAAGATCGTTGGCGAATTCTCCGTGTCACGCGTTGGCGAGGAAGAGTTCTTCTTGTTTGGCTCACAAGCTGCAGAAGTGCATCACCCACGTTGGTTCATTGCTCACCTGCCAAAGGACAGCGCAATTCGATTCGAGAACTTGTCGTTGTCGATGGTTGGTCTCACTGTTGCAGGTCCACGTTCACGTGACCTGTTGCAGAAGCTCACCGACACTTCACTTGCCACCAAGGACTTCCCGTTCATGGCATTCCGCAAGGTGAATATCGGCATGGCACCAATTTGGTTGTCACGCATGACCTACACCGGTGACTTGGGATACGAAATGTGGATTGCGCCGGAATACCAGCGCTATCTGTTCGACCTCATCATGGAAGCAGGCAAGGAATACGACATGCGTTTGTTCGGATTCCGCGCACTGATCACCATGCGTCTCGAGAAGA
>JBEGVD010000147.1:0-3441 GCA_041178585.1 Actinomycetota bacterium | reverse complement strand
CAAACAAACTTCAAGTGCAGAAAATGGTGCAGCGAAGGTTGGGCCTCAGTGTGCTGCCAACACCTGCAGACGCAGCAGATGCTGCTGCTGTTGCACTGTGCCATCTTGCAGTTGCGCCGTTAGCGAACAGCGTGAGGCGCGCAACGTTGGGAGCCAAGTAGTGATTGGTTCATTGAGGGGGACTGTTGTTGAACGTAATGCCGATTCAACTGTGCTGTTGGATGTTGGCGGTGTCGGATACTTGGTGCATGTCACGCCACGTACACTTGCCGAGCTTGAACCAACTTCGCAGGCGTTTATGCACGTGTACCACCACATTCGCGAAGATGCACAAACCCTGTTTGGATTTCTTGAAAAAGATGAGCGCGTTGCATTCAATACCTTGATCGCAACGCACGGAATTGGACCAAGCATGGCGATGTCAATCTTGGCTACGCATACACCACGAGCATTGATCGACATTGTCGCTACAAACGATCATGGTGCGCTCACGTTGGTGCCGGGTGTAGGAAAGAAAACTGCTGAGCGTTTACTTATTGAATTGCGCGGCAAGCTCCAGTTGCCCGTGCTTGACTCACTCGTCGATGGAAAAACGGTTGGCACATCGGTCATGACTGATGTTCGAGAAGCGCTTACTGGGCTCGGATATTCAAGTGAAGAGATACGCGAAGTACTACGCGACCTCTCGGCAACCGACACGGCTGAAAATGTATTGCGGCAAGCATTGAATGCGCTAGGAGTTCGTCGTGCGTGAAGAATTCGTAGATCCGCAGTATCGCCCAGAGGACTCCATTGAACAGGCCGACGAAACTGGATTGCGACCCAAGTCGCTCGATGAGTTTGTAGGGCAGCGTGAACTAAAAGAGCACCTCGGAATTGTGCTTGAAGCCGCTCGTCGTCGTGGTCAGGCTGCTGACCACATTCTTTTGGCTGGTCCACCGGGGCTTGGCAAAACAACAATGGCGTCCATCGTTGCTTCGGAAATGAATGCACACATTCACATCACGTCTGGCCCTGCGCTTGAACGCGCAGGCGACCTCGCTGCAATTCTGACGAAGCTCGAGCCAAACGATGTGTTGTTTATTGACGAAATCCATCGACTGTCACGAACCGTTGAAGAAATTTTGTATCCGGCAATGGAAGACTTCCAGATCGACATCGTTGTCGGAAAAGGACCTGCGGCATCGTCTATTCGACTCACCCTTCCTCGGTTCACTCTGATTGGTGCCACCACCCGCACGGGAATGATCACTGGGCCACTGCGAGACCGGTTTGGTCTGGTTGCCCGACTCGACTACTACGACGATGAAGAATTGCAACGCATTGTTCGACGTGCAGCCGGAATTCTGGATGTAACGATTGACGATCAGGGTGCTGCAGAAATTGCACGTCGCTCGCGAGGTACGCCACGTATTGCAAACAGACTGTTACGCCGGGTTCGCGACTTTGCGGAAGTTAGAGGCAATGGAAAAGTTGACAAAGCGTCAGCGCGTGAAGCGTTGTCCGTGTTTGGAGTCGACGACCTTGGCTTAGACAAAGTGGACAGGGCAGTGCTCGGTGCGATTTGCAATCAATTCAACGGAGGACCAGTTGGGCTTTCTACACTCGCTATCAGCGTCAGTGAACAAACTGAAACCATCGAAGATGTGTATGAACCATTTCTCATTCAGCAGGGACTCATTGCGCGCACACCGCGTGGTCGTGTGGCAATGCCGTCTGCCTGGACCCACTTGGGTCTAGTTCCTCCAGCGCAAGATCCGCATCTGTTTTCCTGATCTTCGCTCATTTTGCGAAGTAAGTTTTTGATCTTGGATATCTCACACATTGACTACGAGTTGCCGGAAGCGCTCATTGCTCAAACACCAATCGAGCCGCGCGACGCTGCTCGACTGCTCGTTGATTCACCGAATGGGATTCAGCATCGACACGTGCGTGACATTGTTGAGTTTTTGCAGCCAGGCGACGTTGTGGTGGTTAATCACACACGAGTATTGCCAGCGCGTTTGAAGCTGAAACGTCGCACTGGCGGTGCAGTGGAGGTGCTCTTGCTTGAAGAGCGAGATGCAGGTCAGATGCAGTGGGAGGCGCTCGTTCGACCTGGTGGAAAGCTTCTAGTTGGCGAGGAACTCCTTGATGGTGCGGGTGCCGTCATGTTGCGACTTGGCGAACGTTCACAGGCTGGCGACACGTTCTTCGTGCATTTTGTTGCTGGCTCACACGACGAGGTCATGCAAAGAATTGTTGAAGTCGGAGAGATTCCTCTCCCTCCATACATCACGACGGCATTGGCTGATCAGAATCGATACCAGACGGTGTTTTCGCATGATCAGAAGTCTTCCGCAGCGCCTACTGCGGGCTTGCATTTCACGCCAGAGTTACTCGCACGTATTCGCGAAGCGGGAGTTGACATTCGAGAAGTGGAACTGGTTGTTGGGCTTGACACTTTTCAGCCCATTTCCGCAGAAAACCCACTCGATCATGTCATTCACACCGAGTCGTATCGAGTGCCTGCGGAAACCTTCGATGCGTGTGTGAGTGCGCGCAAACGAGGTGGGCGAGTCATCGCTATTGGCACTACCGCAACACGAGCGTTGGAAAGTGCTGCAACATTTGGTGAATTGCAAGGTCGTACGAATCTCTTCATTACTCCCTCGTATGAATGGAAGGTAGTCGACTTGATGTTGACCAATTTCCATATGCCACGGACAACGCTTCTTTTGATGGTCGAATCATTGATCGGTGTGAAGTGGCGAGCAATTTATTCCGAAGCGATTGCTCTGCGCTATCGCATGTTGTCGTTTGGCGATGCGATGCTGCTGTACCGTGGAACAAATGTTTCCAGTTGAATTCTCTGAAATCGCACGCGATGGCGGTGCCCGAGCTGGAATAGCAACAACTCACAGGGGAACATATTCCACGCCGTGCTTTATGCCGGTTGGTACGCGTGGTGCAATCAAGTACCTCAGCGCATCTGATTATGAGCAGTTAGGTGCTCAAATCGTTTTGGGTAACACGTATCACTTGATGTTGCGTCCAGGTGCAGAGACGGTTGCACATTTTGGTGGCTTAGGTGCATTCGCAGGGTGGGGCGGACTCACCCTTACAGACTCCGGTGGTTTTCAAGTGTTTTCTCTAGACCCAGATGTTGATGACGATGGAGTCACATTCAAATCAACCTATGACGGCTCGAAGCATCGATTCACTCCTGAGTCGGCTGTTCACACGCAGCAACTTCTCGGTGCAGACATTCAGATGGTGCTCGATGTTTGTCCGCCGCTTCCATCTGCTCCTTATGTTGTGAGAACAGCACTAGAGCGAACTTCGGCATGGGCTATGCGCGCAAAGAATTCGCATACGCGTGATGACCAATCGCTGTTTGGCATTGTTCAGGGTGGAATTGATGTCAACATGCGCACCGAGAGCGCGCAGCGTACGGCTGAG
>JBEGVD010000146.1:0-3244 GCA_041178585.1 Actinomycetota bacterium | reverse complement strand
ACTCGGCGCCAATGCGCTCGTATGGATCTTCGAGGTCAATTTCTTTGGCGATGGATACGCCGTCGTTCGTAATGGTTGGCGCGCCCCACTTTTTGTCGAGCACCACGTTGCGACCTTTTGGCCCCAAGGTGACGCGAACGGCGTCTGCCAACTTGTTCATGCCGGCCTCTAGGCCGCGGCGTGCTTCCTCGTCGAATGCGATCATTTTGGACATGATGAACCTCCGTTGTGTTGCCTGAAACAGCGTTAGCACTCTACTGGCGAGACTGCTAAATCAAACGGGGGTTGGGTTAGCGGATCTTGCGCAGCACCACATCGGTTCGGGTTTCGGTGGCGCCTTCGCGTTGTAACCAGCGCAACAGCGAGTCCAGACCAGCCGTTCCGTCGCAGGCCACAGCAAGCGTGATATCCGACTCTCCGGTTACATGAGCGGCCCACAGCACGTCGTCGCGCTTCATCACCGCGTCATCGAACCCTTGGGTGTGAGGCATGCGGGCATCGATTACGGCCTCCAGCGTGCGGCCTAGTGCCGCCTGGTTCACTTCGGCCTTGAACCCACGAATGACGCCAGCACGAGTCATGCGGCGAACTCGTTCGGCAACGGCATTGGCCGACAAATGTACGCGGTCTCCTAGCATTTGCCAAGAGATTCGTCCGTCAGTTTGCAAAATACCGAGGATTTGCTTGTCAATCTTGTCCAGTACCACTGGTTCCGTTGCCATAGTGCCCATTATGCCAGTAAATCGGCGGTTTCGTCAGTCATTTCACCGCCAAAATAGAGGCATGCACAACGAAGCAACGTGGACCTGGATCCTGCTGGGATTCGAATTTGTCGGCATCACCGGCATGTGGCTGGTTGGCGCCCGCAAATGGTGGGGCTGGGGCATGGTGTTGTGCGGTTCAGCGCCGTGGCTGGCTTATTCAATTGTGTTCAATAAGCCTGGCTTCATTGCCATGAGCTGCATCTGGATTACGACTCACAGTCGCAACATGTTCGTGTGGCGTAAAAACGCTCAGCAACCGCCTGCAACGGCAGGAATGATGGAAACGGTTTCGCCTGCTGGCACTTTGGTGTTCAGCCCATCGAGATAACGCACATCGTCGTCAGACACGAATACGTTCACGAACTTGTGCAGGTTGCCTGCCTCGTCAAACAAGCGGTCGGAAAAACCTGGATGAATGACGTTTAGCGCTGCGAGTACTTCTGCAAGCGTGTTGCCTTCAACTGAAACTGTGGAAACGCCACCAGAGAGTGGACGAAGTGTGGTGGGAATGCGAATAGTGACGGCCATGAAATAAACCCTACCGCCAGGGTCGGGAATTCGTTACACCGTTCTCCATGAAACGTATCCGGCAAGCGTGATCAATTCGTCACGGACCGACTGTGCAAACGGCACGTTTTGCACGGCCGCAATGGCTTCATCGGTGAGGCGGGTGATGACGGTTTCCAGTTCATCAAGAGCGCCTGTTTCACGAATCACTTCTTGCACGCGAGCAATGTGTTCTGGCATTAAATCTTGATTGCCAACCAATTGCAGTTCTTTCAATTGCGCAGCATTTGCGCGCGCATTGGCTATCGCCATCAGTGGTGTTGGTTTTCCTTCACGCAAGTCGTCGCCCACTGGCTTGCCCGTGATTGCAGTATCGCCGAACGCGCCAAGCACATCGTCGCGCATTTGAAACGCATCGCCAAGCGGCAGTCCATAGGCAGAAAGCAAAGGAATCAAATCGTCGCGTGTTCGCCCAGATAACAACGCACCTAAATGCAGCGGGCGTTCAATGGTGTATTTTCCGCTTTTATATCGACAAATGCGTTCGGCTTTTTCGCGACGGCGTTCGTTCATTGCCGAACCCAACATGTCGAGGTACTGACCAAAGTTCAATTCAATGCGCAACTCATTCCAAATGGTCCACGCTTGCGGCGATGCATTGCGCATCAACTGATCGGAATACACATACGCCAAGTCACCAACCAAAATGGCAACGCCGTCACCAAACCTGCGCGACTCGCCTGCCAACTTCTCGGCACCATGACGCGCTTCAAACTTGGCGTTCGTTGTTGGTTCGCCGCGGCGGGTGAGTGAACCATCCATGACGTCGTCGTGGAACAACGCAAACGCATGCAGAAGTTCAAGTGCTGCACCCGCATCAATCACCAATTCATCGGTTGGGTCGCCGCCTGCGCCAACAAAGCCCCAGAAGCAAAAAGCAGGGCGTAACCGCTTTCCACCAGCAAGCACCAGCCGCGCAATTTCATCAATAGGTGGAACAAGGTCTGCATCTACTTTCGCCCAACGCTCGCGCTCTACGGCAAGCAGCGATTCCAGGCGTTTGTCTACGCGAGAAGCAACATCTAACAGTGATTGAGGCGCGGTGTGCACGGGTTTCAGGTTACGGGGTGAGATAAGCGATATTTAGTCGGCGTCAATTTGCGCAACAACTTCTTCAATGCGAAGTTTTGCGTTGCCAATGCGGTCACGGCACAGCTCAATCAGTTCAGAAGCGCGCTTCACGTGTTCGGCAAGTACGTCCACATCAACATCGTTGCTTTCTAGTTCGTCCAAAATGGATTCCAGTTCGCCAATCGCCTCGGCATAACCCGTAGTCTCATCCACTGCTTTTGCTGTCTTTTTCGTTGCCATTGTCGAGTGCTTCCTTTGTCAGTTGACCGTACTTGAAATTGTTCCATCAGATAACTGGGTCGTCATCTGCTCGCCTGCCGATACCTGCGCAGCACTTCGAATAGTTCTGCCTTGTGCGTCGCGCGTAATGCTCCAGCCGCGCGCCATGGTGTTCACAGGGTCAAGCAAACGAAGCCTGTCGCTTGCGCCCTTCAATGATTGCGCAGCCAAATTCAATACGTCCATTGGTCGCCTTCGAATGCGGTCGAGTGAACGAACGAGTTCGTGTTCAGCGCTTTGCAGCAATTCGCTGGCCGTTGCAGCAATTTGTGCCCACGCTTCTTCTGTTGACTGCACAAACTCATTCACTACTTCAGCAACACCTGCTGCACATGCCGTTGGAGTTTTAAACGCACGGTGCGCAACTTCGTCGGCAATGCTGAAATCTATTTCGTGACCAATGCCGGTGAACACGGGTTTCGTGCACTTTCCGATCGCCGAAGCAATTTCTTCAGTATCAAAAGCCAAGAGGTCGGTTTTTGAACCGCCGCCGCGCACCAACATGATCAGGTCTATGTCGTCGCGCTTGGCTGCTTGCTTCATTGCTGCGACAACAGTTGGCG
>JBEGVD010000145.1:0-9443 GCA_041178585.1 Actinomycetota bacterium | reverse complement strand
CCATCCATCAACCTGAAGGGGTTTCGTTTGTGCTGGATGGTCATCACGTGTCGTGGGAGCGATGGAACTTTCGGGTTGGGTTTGGTCAACGCGAGGGTTTGGTCCTACATGACGTGTGGTTTAACGACGACCATACGTTGCGAAAGATCGCCCACCGCCTGTCAATTGCAGAGCTGGTGATTCCTTATGGAGACCAAAGTCAAGGTTCATATCGCAAAAATGCTTTTGATACTGGAGAGTTTGGTCTCGGCAACTACACCAATTCGCTCACTCTTGGCTGTGATTGCCTTGGAGAGATTGTGTATCTCGATGTTGCTGTAACCAACCCTGCTGGTGAGGTGCGAGAAATAGGCAATGCAATTTGTATGCACGAAGAAGATTTTGGAATTCTTTGGAAACACACTGACGTTGACGGGAATGTTGAAGTACGTCGAGGTCGTCGATTCGTGGTCTCCTCAATAGTGACGATCAACAACTATGAATACGGATACTTCTGGTACTTCTATCAAGACGGTTCAATTGAGTTTGAGGCAAAACTCACGGGAATTGTGTTGACATTGGCGGATCACATTGGAGCCAATCACCCGTCTGCAACTGAGATCGAACCAGGACTATGGGCTCCGTACCATCAACACATTTTTTGCGCTCGACTTGACCTTGATATCGATGGCGATGATGAGGGGTCGGCCAACACTGTGGTTGAGGTTGATTCATTTGCCCATGAGATGGGTCCACGAAATCTCTATGGAGGCGCTTACGAGACCAAAGAGACAGCTCTAAAAACTGAGCAAGCAGCACAACGATTAATTGACCCGATGGTGGGACGATTCTGGAAAGTAATCAATAACAGCAAACAGAATCACATGGGTAAAGCCGTTGGTTACAAATTGATTCCGGGTCACACCACATTTCCTCTCGCTCTTCCAGAATCAGTTATTGGTAAGCGCGCCGGGTTTATGTATAAGCATCTGTGGGTGACTCCTCAACATGCTAAGGAGAAGTTTCCGGCAGGTGATTATCCATATCAACATGCCGGTGGGGCAGGCTTGCCTGAATGGACGAAGGCAGATCGAGTGGTTGACAACACTGATCTTGTTCTGTGGTTTGTATTTGGCACCAACCACATCCCGCGCACTGAAGATTGGCCCGTGATGCCCGTAGAGCGAACTGGCTTCCATCTGAAACCCAGCGGCTTTTTTCGCAGGAGTCCAGGTATTGACGTTGCACCTTCGCCGAAGTCCTGCCATTAGGCTCAGTTTGCTTCGTAAAAGAGGATCTATTAAGGGCCAGTAGCTCAGTGGTCAGAGCAGGGGACTCATAATCCCTTGGTCGTGGGTTCAATCCCCACCTGGCCCACCACTGTGTCCAATATGTACCGAGCCAATGTTGGCATTGAACGAATGAGAGTGACAGGCTCGCAACTATGCAATTTGATGTAGCAGTGATTGGTGGAGGGCCAGCAGGTTCCTCAACTGCTATCACTGCTGCACGCGCCGGGCTTCGGGTGCTGCTTGTTGAAAAGGGCCCATACGGTCGAGACAAAGTGTGTGGAGATGGCCTAACGCCGCGAGCAATTGCCGCGCTTGATGAACTAAAGATCGATTACTCGGTTGCACATCGCATTGACGGTTTACGCATGATTGCTGGAAAAACTCAGCGTGAGTTGGCTTGGCCAACAACGGTCCGTTTTCCGAATCACGGTGCAGTGTGGCCGCGACAGAAGTTTGACAATCATTTACTAGATGTTGCCATTGCATCTGGCGCTGAAGTTCGGTTTGAGTCTGAAGCGTTGCCAGTGCTTGAAGGAGATCGTGCAGTTGGCGTGCAGGTGGGTAGCGAAGTGATACGCGCGGCGCTCGTAGTTTTAGCAACTGGCGCACAAGGTGCGGCTGCAAAAATGCTTGGTGCAGTTCGTGACCCAGACGAAACATTCGGTTTAGCAATTCGCGCCTATGCGCCAACCCCGCGTCACGCAGAACGTCATCTTGAAGCGTGTCTCAGTTTGCGGGATGAGCATGGAACTCCGGTTCCGGGTTATGGATGGATGTTTCCTGCTGGTGATGGAACGGTGAATATCGGTGTTGGTGCGCTCAGCACGATGAAAGGTTTCAAGAAACTCAATCTCAACACGTTGCTTGATCAATATGCATCAATTGTTCGCGAGCCGTGGTCGCTAGGTGACTATGTAGATAAGCCTCGTGCGTGGCGTTTGCCCATGAGTTGTGTGCGTCGACACGGCCCAGGTTGGGTAGCTGTTGGTGATGCAGCCGGTTTTGTGAATCCAATGAACGGTGAAGGCATTGACTACTCGTTGGAGTCAGGCATGCTTGCAATCCAGTGCTTCGTGGAAAATCCTGAAACTGCAACCAGTGAGTACGACAAACGCGTGGGCGAGCGGTTCGACGCGTTTCTACGTACTGGTCGCAGGTTCAGTTTCATCATTGGCCACCCATGGTTGCTAAAGCCAGGTCTTCGAGTGGCAGTGGGTTCGCAAACAGCAGCTGACATCACACTTGCTGTCATGGGAAATCTCATTGACTCCACAACGCCTGGCGCTGCCGGCCGTGTAATGCGATTTGCGGACACTGCTCTCCGCCTTGCAGACCCGCTTCTTCGCCGCACCCGTGCAAAGGCATAAGCCCTAGTTGTCTACAGTTTGCGCATGACCACTTTGTCGTTGCGCTCTCCACTTGTTGGAACAGTGGTTGCAGTAAAGGTTGCAGTTGGCGACGTGGTTGCCGCTGGAACGGAATTGTTGATTGTTGAATCCATGAAGATGGAGCACCCGGTAGTGGCCGAAACTTCTTGTCGGATTTCTGCGGTCTTTGTGGCTGTTGGAAAAACGGTGAGTGAAGGTGAAATTCTTGCTGAATTTGTTGCAGAGAGTGGTTCGCATAGCACAGTTGCTACCTCAATTACTGCCTCAGGACAACGTGACGACTTGGAACAGTTGCGTCGACGTCAAGAACTACTACTCGATGTAGCCCGAAGTGAAGCTGTGTCGAAGCGGCATGTAAAAGGTCAGCGCACAGCCCGAGAAAATGTTGCCGACTTAATTGATGAAGGAACGTTTGTCGAGTACGGAAGTTTTGGAGTTGCCGCACAACGCAGTCGCAGAAGTGAAGAAGACCTCATCGCAAATACACCAGCAGATGGGCTAATTACTGGTCTTGCAAAAATCAACTCCGAAATGTTTGATGCAGAGAACACAAACTGCGCAGTGGTTGCATACGACTACACAGTGCTTGCTGGCACACAAGGGTTCATTAATCATCGGAAGAAAGATCGCATCTTTGAAGTTGCGAAACGAAATATGACACCAGTGGTGTTGTTTGCCGAAGGTGGTGGTGGTCGACCGGGGGATACTGATGCGCCAGGAGTTGCAGGTCTTGATGTGATGTCGTTTGCATCGTTTGCACAACTTTCTGGTCTTGTGCCATTGGTTGGCATTGCGTCGGGTTATTGCTTTGCGGGCAATGCAGCATTACTTGGTTGTTGCGATGTGGTCATCGCTACAGAAAACTCAAACATCGGTATGGCTGGTCCAGCAATGATCGAAGGTGGCGGACTTGGTGTAGTGAAGCCAACTGAAATTGGTCCGATTGCAACTCAGACCGCTAACGGTGTGGTCGATATTCGAGTTGTCGATGAAGTTGAAGCCGTTGCAGTTGCAAAGAAGTACCTGTCGTACTTTCAAGGCATCACAACTGTGTTCAGTCGTCACAGCGACGAAGCAATGCGTGAACTTATTCCAGAACAGCGCACGCGCGTGTACGACGTGCGTGCAGTTATCAACACGCTTGCCGATATTGATACAGTTCTTGAACTTCGATCTGAGTTTGGTGTTGGAATCGTCACCTCCTTGGCGCGGATAGAGGGCAGACCGGTGGGCATTGTTGCGAATAATCCAGCACATCTCGGAGGAGCAATTGACACTCCGAGTGCTGACAAGATGGCACGGTTTGTGCAACTCTGCGATGCATTTGATATTCCACTGGTATCGCTATGCGACACACCTGGCTTCATGGTGGGACCAGACGCCGAAGAGACTGCGCAAGTGCGTCACTTTGCTCGGCTGTTTGTGTCGGCTGCAAGCGTCACCATTCCGTGGATCACGGTTGTGTTGCGCAAGGGGTATGGCCTCGGCGCTCAAGCAATGGCGGGTGGCAGCTTTCATGCAAAAGACCTGGTCGTTTCGTGGCCGAGCGGGGAGTTTGGCGGTATGGGTCTAGAAGGTGCGGTGCGGCTTGGGTTTAAGAAGGAACTCGATGCCGCTGGAACCTCCGAGGAGCGCGATGATCTTGAAAAACGCCTCATTGCTGCCGCGTATATGAGGGGTAACGCCCTCAACATGGCTAGTCATACGGAAATTGATGATGTTATTGACCCTGCAGACACGCGGCGTCGAATATTGGGTTTACTTTCGGCGTGTCCAAAGCCACTTGTCAGAACGGACAAAAAGCGTCCAATGGTTGACACTTGGTAAATCCGCGCAAATGCGGTGAACTAAGATCTCCTCACCAACAAACATACGTGTTTCTAGAGGCACGTAAGAGGGAGAAAAAGAATAATGAGAAAGCAGACACTTAAAGGTCTTGCTGTTGGTCTCGTTGCAGTAGTTGGATTGGCCGCTTGCGGTTCGTCGGACTCTTCATCAGACACAACAGTGGCAGCAGGTGCAGCAGGCTTGGCATGCGAAGTTACCGACATCGGTGGCGTTGATGACAAGGGCTTCAACCAGAACGCCTATGACGGTCTCAAGCTTGCAGAAGCAGAACTCGGTGTAAGCATCGACCTGCTCGAGTCAGCATCAGATGCCGACTATCAGCCAAACCTTCAGTCATTCGTTGACAAGGGTTGCAACGTCATCGTAACTGTGGGCTTCTTGCTCGCAGACGCAACGAAGGCAGCTGCAGAAGCAAACCCAACCGTTCAGTTCGCAATTGTTGACTCCAACACTTCGGCACCAAACGTTCAGGGTCTTACCTTCGCAACCGATCAGCCATCATTCTTGGCTGGTTACATGGCAGCAGCAACCACCACGACCGGCATCGTCGGTACGTTCGGTGGTATCAACATTCCACCAGTAGCAATCTTCATGCAAGGTTTCGCTAAGGGTGTTGAGTACTACAACGCACAAAAGGGAACTTCAGTGAAGGTTCTCGGATGGGACATTGCTGCGCAAGACGGAACCTTCTCTGGTGACTTCCAAGACCAGACCAAGGGAACCAGCATTGCAAAGAGCATGGCCGACGAAGGCGCTGACATCATCTTCCCAGTCGCAGGTCCAGTAGGCCTCGGCGCATCACAGTTCGCAATGGACTCAGCTGGTGCAGTGAAGATCATCGGTGTAGACGTTGACATGACCATCTCGAACCCAACTCAGGCAGAGGTATACGTAGCATCAGTTTTGAAGAAGATTGACGCTGCAGTACTTCAGGCTGTGAAGGACGCTCTTGCAGCAACAGGCGGCGGAACCGACTACCTCGGTACCCTCGAAAACGGTGGTGTTGGTGTGTCAATCACGTCAACCATCACTCCTGAACTTCAGGCAGAACTTGATGCAGTAACTGCTGGCATCATTGACGGCTCAATCGTCACTAAGTAATTCTTCGCTCTTTGGAGCGAACGAGTAGTAGGAGCGGGGGTCGCGAAAGCGGCCCCCGTTTCCATTTCTCGGACGAACAAACCTGCATTGAAGTTGCAGTGGTGTTATTGATTAGTCTGTGACGCATGGGAAGTCTTCAGTCATGAAGCTTGAGTTGCGCGGAATCACCAAGAGTTTCCCTGGGGTCGTTGCAAACGACAATGTCAATCTTGAGTTGAACACTGGTGAAGTGCTTTCACTCATTGGCGAAAATGGTGCAGGCAAATCAACCCTGATGAGCGTGTTGTATGGAATGTATAAACCCGATGAGGGTGAAATCGTTATTGATGGGACCCCATTGGTGTTCGCGTCGCCTGCTGATGCCATTGCTGCTGGAATCGGCATGGTTCATCAGCACTTCATGCTTGTTCCGGTATTCACTGTTGCCGAAAATGTCGTTCTCGGTGTGGAACCAACTGGTGCTCTTGGGAAACTCAATATTGATGAAGCGCGCAGAATGGTGCGCGAAATTTCCGACAAGTACAACCTGGATCTCGACCCCGATGCAGTCATTGAAGACTTGCCAGTAGGGGTGCAGCAACGCGTCGAAATCGTCAAGGTGTTGCTGCGTGACGCAAAGGTTGTGGTGTTCGACGAACCCACCGCAGTCCTTACTCCAAGAGAAATCATCGAGTTTTTTGAAATCGTGAAGACATTGGTTTCAGCAGGACGCGGCGTTGTCTTCATCACTCACAAGTTGAAAGAAGCGCTCAACATTGCCGATCGTATTGCAGTGTTGCGACGAGGCAAAGTGGTTGGAGAAGCCGATCCAAAGACTGCAACCGAGTCACAAATTGCAGAAATGATGGTTGGTCGCCCGGTCCAATTGACCGTGGAGAAGAGTTCTGCACAAGCTGGCGATGTGGTGCTGAAGGTGACCGACCTCACGGTGCTTGATGCCGATGGCAGAACGCATGTAGAAAGCGTTTCCTTTGAAGTCCATGCTGGCGAAATTGTTGGTATCGCAGGTGTACAAGGGAATGGGCAGACCGAATTGGTCGAGGCTCTCACCGGGCTGCGTAAAGCCACTAGTGGCGTTATCGCACTTGATGGCAAAGACCTCACACATTCCAATCCTCGCGAGCGTCACCAAATGGGTATGGCGCACATTCCTGAAGACCGCCAGCGTCAGGGGCTTGTAGGCGGACTCAGTGTTGCCGAGAATCTCGTGTTGACGCGTTATCACGATGATCAGTTTTCTCACGGAGTAATTGTTGACTGGGACGCCGCCAATGCAAAGGCCGAGACATTGATTACTGAATACGACATTCGTACTCCGAATAAGGAAACTGGCGTAGGCACATTGTCGGGTGGAAATCAGCAGAAGGTGATTGTCGCTCGCGAGCTCAGTCGTGATCTGCGACTCACTATCGCTGCTCAACCAACGCGCGGAGTTGATGTTGGAAGTATCGAATACATTCACTCGCGAATTGTGAAAGAACGTGACGCTGGGACTGCGGTACTCATTGTGAGTACAGAACTTGAAGAAGTGATGGCGCTTTCTGATCGTCTGCTTGTGATGTATCGCGGCAAAGTTGTTGCCGAGCTCGATCCAAAGAAAGTGACGCCTATGGAAGTCGGTCTGTATATGGCTGGATCACGACCAGACAGTGCGGTTTCGGCATGAAGAATTTGTTTAACAAGCTAGGCGAGCGTCTTAATCGGGTGAGTTCCATGAAACTCACATTGCTCGCGGTGTTGTCGGCACTCATTGTTGGCGCTTTCATCATTGTCATTTCTGATGTTGACAACTTGAGAGATGGCGACATTCTTGGCGCAGTCTCCACGGTGGGCAGTGCGTACTGGGCGTTAGTTGTTGGCTCGTTCGGATCACTCCGTGCTATCTCCAACACCATTAACAGTTCAACACCACTCATTCTGTGCGGTGTCTCGGTGGCGATTGCCTTTAAGGCCGGCTTATTCAATATTGGTGCAACTGGTCAGATGCTCGCAGGTGGAATGACGGCATTGTGGGTTGGATTTGCCATGGATGGGCCAGGATATGTTCAAGTTCCTCTCGCCATTCTTGCTGGTGCCATTGGCGGAGCGGTATTTGGTGCAATTCCAGGAATCCTGAAAGCGCGCACGGGTGCCCATGAAGTAATCACCACCATCATGCTCAATAACATGGCCGCATTTTTTATCTTGTGGCTGCTCAAGACCGATCTGTTTCAGCGCGAAGATCGCACCGATCCAATTTCAAAGTTAGTCAGTGCTGAAGGCCGATTGCCTCGACTGTTTGGGTTTATCGATGGTCGCGCAGACTTGATTGCTCACATCGGATTCATTGTTGCGCTTTGCGCAGTTTTTGTGTATTGGTGGTTCCTAAAAAAGACCACAACTGGTTTTGAATTCCGTGCATACGGACTAAATGGTGACGCAGCGACATATGCAGGTATGCACGTAAAGCGCCTCACGGTGTTGTCCATGATGTTCGCCGGAGGTTTCGCTGGTTTGGCTGGCGCTGCAGAAGTGCTGGGTACTTACGGATACGCATCAACCAACTTTGCTGGCAACATTGGTTTCGATGCAATTGCTATTGCATTGCTCGGTCAATCAAGCCCGTTGGGAACCTTGTTCGCAGCCATCTTGTTTGGCGCGCTGCAGGCAGGTGGCCGACAAATGCAAACAAATAGCGATGTTCCAATTGACTTGATCATTGTGCTCCGTGCGCTCATCGTGATGTTCATCGCTGCGCCATTATTGGTGAAAACCATTTGGCGAACGAAGAATGCAACAATCACTGCTGGCCAAACGTTTAGGGGGTGGGGTTCATGAGCGCTACGGAAGTTGTCGCACCGTTGCTGTCGCGAGAGCAGAAGAAACGCTCGCGCAACGTGGGTTTTTCGCTCATCTTCCTTGCACTTATCTCGGCCTTATTCTTGTCGGCTCGTCCTGGTGATGCTGGCTTCAAACTTGTCGAATCGTTCACACTGGTACTGCCGGCACAGTCTTTCGCGCAAGCACTAGCGGTTCTTCTTGGTGCACTCGGCGCAGTGCAGTTGTATCGGGGCTTTGGTAAGTGGACCAACGTGGTGTTGGCGTTTGCAACTGCAATGTTCGTGGTGGGTTTCTTGGCGTGGGCAACCTCGGGGGGATCGTTCAACCTGACTGGCATGTTGCAAGACACGGTCACTCGCAGTGTGCCGATCACGCTTGGGGCGATTGCGGGAATTCTGTGCGAACGCAGCGGAATTATCAACATCGCAATTGAAGGACAGTTACTTGGAGGCGCGTTTGCTGGCGCGGTGATTGGCTCGCTGTATGGGCCTTGGTTTGGTGTGCTTGGTGCAATGGCGATGGGCGTTGGGCTATCGGCGTTGCTCGCGGTGTTTGCAATTCGTTTCAAAGTTGACCAAGTGATTGTTGGTTTCGCAATCAACTTCTTCTCATTAGGGCTCACGAGTTTCTTGTCGCAACGCGTACTCACTGAAAATCCTGAGTACAACATCGTCAAGCCGTTCACCCCTTACGCCGTGCCACTGCTCAGCGATATCCCAGTGATTGGTGTTGCGCTGTTTACCCAAACGTATTTTGTGTACATCTCGGTGATTGCCGTGGTGGTGACCACATGGTGTATGTATCGCACCCGCTGGGGGCTGCGCACTCGTGCGATCGGCGAGTATCCGCAGGCTGCTGGAACCTTGGGCGTTGATGTGCTCAAACTCCGTTATCGCAACGTTTGGATTGCAGGCGCAATTGCAGGTCTTGGAGGTGCCTGGTGGCCAATTGGCACCGTAGGTCGCTTCGATCAAAACATTACGAATGGTCGCGGCTTCATTGCATTGGCAGCAGT
>JBEGVD010000144.1:0-4105 GCA_041178585.1 Actinomycetota bacterium | reverse complement strand
CTCTACGGGGTGGCTGTAGTACATCGGTTGAATCGAGGTCCAAAACGGAATAGTCGAAGTGGCATGCGCAAGCGACACGCATAAACCGAGAGTTCCGCCCAAACTAGGACAGGCAATTCCCGCGAACCCACGACGCTCAGCCTCCACCGCCAATTCCAAAATTGCCTGTCGTTTCGTTGGAGATGCAACGAGAGATATCGCAGGAAGTGTGTATGTGGAAGGTGAGAACGTGATCATGGCTTGAATACTCCTTGTAGACGCCTACCGTATATGGAGTGAACATGCTGCGCATCGCCATGGTGAGCCCGTACAGCGTTTCGGTTCCGGGTGGCGTACAGGCACAGGTGCTTGGACTTGCTCGCGAGTTACGCAGAATTGGGCACGAAGTTCGCGTGCTTGCACCGTGTGATGGTCCGCCACCTGAGCCGTTTGTTACTCCGTTGGGCAACAGTCTGCCGACAGCAGCCAACGGGTCTGTTGCACCACTTGCACCGGATCCGTCCGCTGCATTGCGCACAATCCGTGCGCTCAACGATGAGGCCTTTGACGTCATTCATTTGCACGAACCAATTGTCCCTGGACCGACAGTGACAGCTTTGTTGCTCAAGCTCGCTCCAACGGTTGGCACGTTCCACGCAGCGGGGGACTCCACGTCGTACCGAGTGTTGAACAAGACGGCACGATGGGCAGCAGAACACTTGTCTGTTCGAGTTGCGGTAAGCGAATCTGCAAAAGAACTTGCGAATAGGTATTTGGATGGCGAGTACACCATTTTGTTCAACGGCATCGAAGTACAGCGTTACTCACGACCGTCAACCCAGCGCGAGACCTCTCCAACAATTTTCTTCTGCGGCCGCTATGAGCCCCGCAAGGGATTGGAAGTATTGCTGCAAGCGATGGCGCATCTGCCGAAGAATGTAAAGCTGTGGATTGCTTCTGACGGAGTGGGTATTGACGATCTGCAAAACACATACGGTGCGGATGAACGAATCTCTTGGCTTGGCAGAATCACAGAAGAGGACAAGCTTGACCGTCTGGCTAGGTGCACAACCTTTTGCGCACCTTCGTTGCGAGGTGAATCATTTGGAATCGTGCTTCTTGAAGCGATGGCGGCCGGAACAGCACTTGTTGCGAGCAACATCAGTGGGTATAACAATGTTGCGACTCATGAAACGAATGCGTTGCTTGTCGAACCTGGAAATCCCGTGGCTCTTGCCGGGGCGTTACACGTGGCAATGATGGACAACGACGTTCGTGAACGATTGGTGACAGGTGGTCATGTCCGTGCAGAGGACTTCTCGATGCAGCGCTTGGCGCAGTTGTATATAGAGATTTACAACAAGTTGTTGAGCGATGAAGCAGAGAGATTGCTAGAGATAGCCCCAAACCGATTTGTTGCGATGTTTGAAGACCGAGTGCTGCGTCGTCCGAAATTTCTTAACGGACGCCATAACGCGCAATGAACATGTGATCTCTGCGTCTTCGACTGGTGCCGTAGACTGCAAGTATGAGTACAACATTGGTAGTAGTTCTCGTCCTCGTTATTCTTGCGCTTTTCGTTGGAGTTACGTACAACTCGCTGATTCGTCGGCGCAACGAAGTAGATAACGCTTGGAGTCAAATTGATGTGCAACTTAAGCGACGTCTTGATCTCATCCCAAACCTCGTAGAAACAGTGAAGGGGTATGCGGCGCACGAAAAGACTGCACTAGAAGCAGTTATCGCGGCACGCAATTCGGGCATGGCGGCTTCGTCGGATCCACATGCTCAGGCTTCTGCGGACAATGCAATGACCGGGGCCTTGCGTCAGCTGTTTGCTTTGTCAGAGGGTTACCCAGACTTGAAAGCAAACCAAGGGTTTGTTTCGTTGCAAGAAGAACTTGCGAACACCGAAAGCCGCATTGCCTATGCGCGACAGTTCTACGGTGACGCAGTATCTACATACAACACTGCCATTCAGAAATTTCCAAACGTAGTTTTTGCGGGCATGCTCGGATTTTCTGAACGCGAATTTTTTGAAGCAGAAGACGCTGCACGCGTAGTTCCAGAAGTGAAGTTCTAGTAGTGAACGATCTCATTGCTTCAAACAAACGCCGAACCATTTTCTTGATGTTCGGCTTTGTGGTTTTTCTGGTCGTGGTCGGTCTGGCTGTTGGCACATTGATCGGCAATGGCGTAACGGGAACAGTTATTGCACTTGTTATTTCCGCGGTCATGGCAATTACTTCGTATTGGAAGTCGGACAAAATTGCGTTGGCCGTAAGCCGTGCAGTGCCTGCCGACGTCAATGAGTATCGTCGCTTGCACAACTTGGTTGAAGGCCTGTGCATTGCTGGTGGTCTTCCAAAACCAAAGGTGTACATCATTCATGATGATGCTCCGAACGCATTCGCTACGGGACGCAACCCGAAGAACGCCGCAATTGCAATTACCACTGGATTGCTTAATCAAATGAATCGTGTAGAACTTGAAGGCGTTGTTGCTCACGAGTTGTCGCACATTAAGAACTACGACATTCTTGTTTCAACGTTGGCCGTCACACTTGTCGGTTCAATCGCGTTGATTACAGATATGACATTGCGCATGATGTGGTGGAACGGTGGGCGAGTGAGTCGCAGCGGCGATCGAGGCGATCGAGGCAATCCAATTGCCATCATCGGCTTCGTACTGTTGCTGGTATCGCCGCTTATTGCGCGGGCGATGCAGGCTGCGGTTAGCCGTCGACGCGAAACTCTCGCCGACGTTTCGGCAGTGCGCATGACCAGATATCCACCAGGATTGATTTCTGCATTAGAAAAACTTCAGGCTGATCACACAGAGACGCATTCGGCCAGTATGGCTACGGCTCACATGTGGATAGAGCAGCCGTTGTCGGGTGTGAAAGACGCGGGCAGGTTAGGTATGTGGCATAAACTTTTTAATACCCACCCGCCTCTATCCGAGCGAATTGCTTTGCTCAGGGAGATGTAAATCATGAATCGTCGAGTAACTGTTTTCAGTTCCCGTTCACTTGCACTTGCCGCAGTAGTTGTGCTTTCTGCGTGCGGAGGGTCAAGTGGTTCATCCACTGCCTCAACTGACTCGGTTCCAACAACCGATGCCGCAAACGAAGCGCCTGTGTATCCACTGCTCGGAACCCCAGTTGAGGATTCGGCAGCGGCAAGTCGCCCAGCAATGGTGGTCAAAATCGACAACCACCCAAGCGCACGTCCTCAAGCGGGAATCAATCAGGCTGACATTATTTTTGAAGAAAACGTAGAGAAGCTCACGCGTTATGCAGCGGTATTTCATAGCGAGGGTTCTGATCCGGTAGGCCCTATTCGAAGCGGTCGGTTCCAAGACATCAATTTGGTTGGTTCGTTGAATAAGCCATTGTTCGTCTGGAGCGGTGGAAACAGCAAAGTGTCTGCTGCAATTGGTAAGTCCGACTTGGTTGATCTGAGCTACTCAAAGGCAAATCTAGATGGTGGTTTCAAGCGCAGCGATGAATACAGGGCGCCGCATAACCTTTTTGCCGAGACGACAAAGTTGTGGACACTTGCGCCAGTGGGTTCGTCTGCTCCACAAACTCAGTTCGCGTATCGAACGGTGAGTGACGCAAATGCATCAACATCAAAGGAAGCAATTGGCTTGAAGGTGTCAATGGATGGCGTCAAGGTGCAGTGGGACTGGGATTCAGCCGCAAAGGAATGGGTGCGCACTCAAGACGGCACCATTGTTGTTGACCCTGCAGACGTTGCGTTGTCGGTTCCAAACGTGATTGTTCTTGAAGTTGAGTACACCAATACATACAGCCCAACTTCAAAAACGATTGGTACGGGCAAGGCTTATGTGTTTACGAACGGCGTGGTGTACGAAGGCACATGGTCGCGTTCCGATCGCTTGAAGCCATTTGAACTGAAGGATTCTGCTGGTGGCATCATCAAGTTGACGCCTGGTCAGACCTTCGTTCATGTATCGCGCGCAGCAAAAACCGCGGTGGTCTCAACTGGTATGACACAAGACGAGGTGAAATTCCCGTAATTCACGTTTGGGATTTCCCCGAGTTGGCTTATGGGTCAAGCGGGCCTGGTCGGTACGCTTATTGCCATGACGACAAGTAAGG
>JBEGVD010000143.1:0-8505 GCA_041178585.1 Actinomycetota bacterium | reverse complement strand
TCGCGCACACGCTTGAATCCACTTGATGAATGTGGAATCTCGCTCAGCAGGTAGCCAATGATTCGTAACGGAAAAACGAGCAAAGTAAACAAATAAATGAAACTTGACAACTCACCAATTGTTAGAGCTCCGTTGCGAACTCGGATTGCACCAAATGCAATCAGCGCGACATTCACAAGTGATGGAGTTCCGTCAACGAACGCTTCAAAGATCGCTCGTGCATTCACCGCTTTGATGCGAGCATCTTTTAGCTTCGATGAAATACGACCGAGGCGAACATGTTCCCTATCTTCGGCCCCGAACGCCTTCACTACCATGACGCCGTCGAAACTCTCGTGTACAGCTTCCGACAGATCCCCCAATGCCTCTTGAGCAGAATCAAAATGTTTATCAATGCGTCTTTGATATCCAATATTCAGAGCGAACAACAACGGAATGATGGTGACTGCCAACAGGCCAAGTGGAAGGTCAATCACGACAAGCCAAATACTTGTCAAGCCAACAAGTAACACCACTGAAGTACTGAACGGAAGTGGTCCAAGTACGGAAGCGGCAGTATCCGAATCGACGCCAACTCTTGCGACCAAGTCACCGGTCATGTGCTTCTGATGCCAAGCAGTTGGCTGTCGCATGGTGTGTCGAATGAGCTGCGTTGATAATGACTCAGATGTTGACCAGTGAGAAATGCCCGCGTACGAGCGACGGATGACAACCCCTACCGCTCTAAAAAGACCGATACCAATGACGATGAACGACGCCGTGACAAATGTCTGCTGATTGATGATGTCACTCTGAAACCGAGGGATGATCACTTCGTCAACGACATAACCCAATCCAAAACTGGATGCCACAGTACAAATGGCATACACGGACGCACCTGCAACGGCGATGAGAAACGGCCGCGGATGCAACTTCAGTAGCTGTCTAAGTAGCGAAATCGCTAACCGAAACCGAGACTGCTCCATTGACGCAACTCTACTTCAGTGTCAAAGATGCGAAGGAGAAAACAGAGATGATTGAAGTACTATTCTCATCGTGTCGACCCCAAATAACGCCAATCAAACAACCTGGCAACGAATTTCCCGTATCACTGCGCGAACGATTATCGGTATATCAATCACTGGTCTTATTGCGATGTGGATATACGCCTTTGGTTTTGCTTCTAAAGAATCTGTCAACAAGATTGACGACGATGTGTGGACTCAACGAGCAGAAGGAATTTGCAAACAAGCAATGGAAGAGCGACTAGCGCTTGCCGACCTTCGTCAAATTTCCGATGCGGGTGCCAATGCCCTGAGCGAAAGAGCCGACCTAGTGGACAAGGCAACTGACACACTCGAAGAAGCGATTTCAGAAATTTCAGAAGTTTCACCTTCGGATGCAAAAGGCAAGGCAATTGTTCCGTTGTGGATCGCCGACTACAGACAGCTCATTAAAGACCGCAGGGATTACACAGCACTACTACGAACGGGGGTCAACGAGCCTTTCTCGGAATCCATGTTTGAGGGACTACCCATCAGCGAGAAAATCTCAACCTTTGCTGCCGACAATCGCATGACATCGTGCAAGATCCCAATGGATCTATCTATCTAAATTCGTTTGCTGGCAACCAGCCAGAATTTTCTGAATACTGCTTAATCACTTTTGCAGGAGAGCCAACTGCAACGCTGTAGTCAGGAATAATTCCGTTCACCACTGAATTGGCACCGATTGCAACGTGCTTGCCGATGTGAGCACCAGGCAGGATCACGCTCCCCGCCCCAATCCACGAACCGTCTCCGATTACAACCGGTCTTTCTGGTTGCGTTTGCATCGAGATTGGGAGATCAATTTGTTCATATCCATGGTTTTGATCCGTGATGTAGACGTGATGACCTGTCCACACATCATGCCCAATATCAATTGCCAAGTGGCCAACGATTCCACTGCCCCGCCCGATCAAACAACGGTCTCCTATACGCACGACAGGATTAGTTAAACACTGCTGACCAGGAATCATTCCCGCAGAGAGAGCAACATGGCTTCCAATCATGGTGTTTGCGCCGATTTGAATATATTGCTCATTAAATACTGTGGTCTGAGGGAAACAGATGATGCTGTTGTGCCCGAATGCCCCGAAGCGCTTTCCACGTGTTGTCTCTGGTCCAATGGATCCGTGGAGTGAAAGCCATCCCCAAGCAGCATGAGCCAAACGCTCCTTAAGTGCACGCGATTTGGCCGAAATCATGATGTGCAATCTAATCGGTAGCCTGAAATTGTGTCTGAAGCGCAATCGCGACCACGAATCACCGTGCCAATGGTGATGGCAAACAAAAGCTCGGGAAAGCCCCTGAGCATGATCACTGCCTACGACGCAACCTTCGCCCGGATCGTCGATGAATCTGGGGTCGACATGATTCTTGTAGGCGATTCCGTCGGCTCGGTCGTTCAGGGTGTCGCAAACACCATTCCTGTGACGCTTGAGGAAATGGAATACCACGTGAAGTTGGTAGCGCGGGCAAATCCTCGCGCGTTGATCATTGGTGATCTTCCGTTCGGTTCGTACCAGGTCAATACGGAACAAGCTGTTCGAAGCGCGATTCGCCTCGTGAAGGCTGGCGCGGCGGCTGTGAAGTTGGAAGGTGGAGTCACGATGTTTGACACCATCGCCGCCATTTCACGTGTTGATATTCCTGTGATGGGCCACATTGGGTTGACTCCCCAGAGTTATCACCGCATGGGCGGTCATCGTGTGCAGGGGCGAGTTGATGGTCGTGAAGCAGGTGGACGCGAACGACTTCTCGAAGATGCACACTCGGTGGAACAATCTGGGGCCTTTGCTGTTGTCATCGAAGGTGTTCCACGAGATCTCGCCAAAGAGATCACAAACAAAGTGTCCATTCCAACTATTGGAATTGGCGCAGGGCCCGATTGTGATGGACAAGTGCTCGTGCTTCACGACATTCTTGGCTTGACACAGAACACTTTGAAGTTCACGCGCAAGTATGCGGATATTCGCTCAACGAGCGTAGATGCGTGCAAACAATTTGTCGAAGAAGTTCGAAATGGATCGTGGCCAGACGATGACCACTCTTTTCACTAGCCGATCAAGTTTTCAAACTTGGCGAGATTCAATAGCGGCACACCGAACTGTTGGGTTTGTTCCAACGATGGGTGCTCTACACGCGGGTCATATCAGCCTGATTGAGCAGGCGAAATCGCAGTGTGACATCGTCGTCGTGAGCATCTATGTGAATGCATTGCAGTTTAATTCGGAATCCGACTTCACGCGATACCCACGTACCGAAGAAACAGACTTTCAGTTATGCGCTCACGCGAACGTTGATGCGGTCTTTGCGCCTGTCAAAGGCGATCTATTCCCCGAAGAAGTGGTGGAGTTACTGTCACCTTCAAGCAATGCATTGGGTTTCGAAGGCGCGGATCGACCAGGGCACTTTGCTGGCGTCGTAACAGTTGTCGATCGACTCTTTTCAGTGGTTAAGCCAAGGGTTGCCTACTTCGGCTTAAAGGATTACCAGCAAGTTGCAGTAATCAATGACATGGCATCACAACTGCACCCCAACGTCGTGATTACGCCGTGCGAAACGATGCGCGACGATGACGGGTTGGCAATGTCAAGCCGCAATAGATTCCTCACCCCATCTGGACGCGAAAGCGCAGTTTCATTGAGCGTCGCTCTCAAAAAAGCAGTCTCATTGTGGAATGACGGCAAACTTCAATCACACGAATTGATTGAGTCTGTTACTGAAGATATTTCGCAGGATTCTGCAATAGAGGTGCAATACGTTTCAATCGTTCGTAATGGCACCGTGGAACAGGTTCAGAATGTGAGTAAAAACGACGTAATCATTGCGGCAATTATTGTCGACGGAGTCCGCCTTATTGACAACATATCGATAACTAACGCTTGACCTCGGCATCGGACTGTCTAACGCGATAGCGGACAGTGTAAATAGAGTCGCCACTCAAAATTCCTCCACGTGCAAACGTACGACCGTTTTGCCAGTTGGATAAACCCAGCTCTGGTTTGCTTAATGCATACTGTCCGTCAACCCAACGAGTCATACCATCGCCGAAGAATGGCGCGTTAGACCTACTCCAAGCTAGATCGATTTCCGATTCATCATCAGAGATAATTGATAAAACAAATGACGGCGAGTAGGCGTTGAACAAATCAACTGCATCATCCACATTGTCGGCAACCACAATGGATAGCTCGGGTGTGTCTTCCCACTCCCACTCAGTTCCGAGATTTGAGTGATCTATTGCTTCAACTACAAACTCGTGCGGAACATTGTGGTTGGCTAACGCAGATGACACCTTCCCATCAACATGCAAAACCGCTTGAGTATTTCGCTTATGTGCCGCAGTTCGTACACCATCGATAACTGCCTGCAACGATTTATCCAACGACCCTGCCGTCAGCACCACAGTGTTCAGTGTGTTACAAACTTTTCGGTCTAGTGAGTTCTGCACCACATTCTTCAGTCGATCAACATCTTCAACATGGGAAACAACCATCCACGCGCCACCGGTGCCATGCAGACTTGCTGGAATGCCGTGTTGCTGAGCAATCTCGCCGAGTAGTGCAACCGAAGCACCACTACCCCGCGCCACAGCAAGCGACAATCGGTTGTCAGAGAACAATGCCCAAGCTGCGGCATGTGTCTTTGACGGCAGTAGCGCTACAGATGAGGGCGGGAGCCCAGCCTCTTGCAGGCTCGGTATTACTGCAAGGTCCATGATTGCGCGAGCGGTCTCGAGTGCATCGCTTCCAATTCTGAACACGCAGACATTGCGACTTGCGAGCACACCTGTCGCATCTGCAAAAACGTTAGGGCGACCTTCAAAGACGAATCCGACTACTCCAAGAGGTGCAACATGCGATTCAATTGACCAACCATCATGGTTCAATGTCTCGCGCACGGTGCTCGATGTAACTAATTCCTTCCAGATCAACAAAGCATCGATCATGTCTTGGCGCATGGATTCGGTCAGGACCAAACGAGTGGTTGAACGTCCTTTGGCCTGCGCGTCGGCAACGTTTGTTTCGTTTGCCTTCCGAATCTGATTGAAGATGCCCTCATCTTTCAAACGGCGAGCAAATTCCTCGTAGAAGGACATAATTTGGCGGTCTGTGATGTCCCCCAGAGCGGAGAACGCATCGATTGAATCATTGATGAACGACGACACTAAATCTGAATCAGACTTGGGTACGAGCAATAATCCTGCTGAGGTTGTAGCAATCAGCCGATCGCCATCTACGAAGGCATCGGCTATTTCTCTGCCGATTTCTACCAGCTCTCCACCGATCAACACTTTGTCGTGTGGCTGAAGATTCATTGCTGCTCCATGTGTCCATCGTAGGTCACTAGTCTGAAAACATGAACGATCGTTTGTATTTTCGTCAATTGCTGTCTGGTACTGACTTCGCTAAACAAGACCAGATGGCACAGCAGATGGTCAATTTTGTTTATTTGATTGGTGACAGGGAAACACGCGAATGCGTGATTGTCGATCCTGCATACGCGGTGAATGAAATTTCCGACATTATTCAGTCAGATGACATGAATCTTGTTGGTGCTCTCGGCACGCACTATCACCCCGATCATGTGGGTGGAAAAATGATGGGATGGAATATCGAAGGCATTTCATCATTACTTGAACTCAACAACATTCCGATCCATATCCAAAAGGCTGAAACCGAGTGGGTTACAAAGACAACCGGTGTATCTGCATCTCACCTCACATTGCATGAAAGTGGTGATGTCATCAATGTCGGCGAGATTGAAATCACACTGTTACACACTCCGGGACATACGCCAGGTAGTCAGTGCTTCCTCGTCGACGGCAACTTGGTATCAGGAGACACATTGTTTCTTGAAGGGTGCGGCCGCACCGACCTTCCTGGTTCGAACCCTGACGACATGTATGACAGCTTGAGCATGCTTGCTTCGCTGCCAACTGACACCATCGTCTATCCGGGACATCGCTATTCAGATCCGGCTTTTCTTGCCCTCGGACAAGTCCGAGAAACCAACTATGTATTCAAGCCAACTTCGAAAGAGGGCTGGTTGCAATGGTTCGGTCAGTAAGCAGAGTGTTAGCCGAGCAGGCCCGAATACAAACTGCTCAGTCCTGCTACAGCAAGCAAAACCAAAACCAATAACCGAAATCGATCGGGGTCAACGCGATTACGTATGAATCGTCCGGCATAAACACCGACGATCATGCTCGGAAGCAGTGCAAGGGCAATCCAAACATCTGACAACGCAATTTCCCCAAATGCGGCGAATAGAACCAATCCATAGACGCCACTGATTAAAAACACCATGTTCAACGTCGAACGGAAAACCTGCGGATCACTCTTCCGCGCTTGCATCGCAAACACAAGAGGTGGACCGTTTGTCGATGTTGAAGTCAACAGAAAGCCACTGATGACCCCCATCGACCAGTCAAGACTGACGTGAGCATGTGTGAGATCGCGGCCACGTGCGAGCAACAACACTCCGAACAGCACTCCAATTCCTAACAAGATCTTAAGCACTTGCTGATTTGCATAGATAAAGGCAATAAGTCCAAATGGCGCTCCGGCACATGAAGCCAACAGGAACCGTTTAACCTGTCGTTTTTCTTGATTATGTTTCAAATCTCGATATTGAAACACGTTATTCGCTGTACCAATCAAGGACGCAAGTATCACGGCACGTTGTAGACCAACAATTTGCATCATGATTGGAACTGTTAATAACGCGAATCCGAAACCAACAACTGCCTGTGTGCACGCTGTTACTAGAACAACTACCGCAACTGCGACGAAACTCCACAACGTGATATCGATCATGAAATCAATTCTTGAACACACGCCGTAAATACCGAAGTGTGTAGATCCACATCGGCTGCACTGTGAAACGGCGTCATGAGCGCCATGTTATGAAATGGCGTCAGCAGAATACCTCTGTTTAATGCGTAGATGTGCATGTAGGACTCAAGGGCGTCATTAACTGAAGCTGCTGCTTGCGCACCATTTTTCGGATGCTCAGAAAACCAGTATTCAGCACGACATCCAAGTTGCTGCACGGTCCAGGGCAAATGGTATTGGCTAATGACATTCTGCACTCCTTCGCTCCAACGAGTGGCAAGTGGAATGGCGATATTAAAATCCTCCTGCCGCAGCGCATGTGTAAGAGTTGCACGAATTGCTGCACCGGCTAGGGCGCTACCACTCAATGTTCCTCCGATACCCGATACGTCAAGATCGTGGCCATGCATCAGATGCTCAACCTTGTGTGCGATGTCTGCAGACATGCCGTAAGCGGCGACCGGAACTCCACCACCAATTGTTTTTCCGATTACCAACATGTCAGCATCAATTCCCCACAGCCGCGATGCTCCTTGCGGGCCAGCACAGATGGTGTGTGTTTCATCGAGAATGAGAATCACCCCGTATTTTCGAGTGAGTTGACGAACACCTTCTAGGTATCCATTGTGCGGCAACACGATTCCTATGTTCGTCAGTGCCGGTTCCATCAGCACACAGGCAACCTCTCCACCGGCAAGCGCGTTCTCCATGGCTGAGAGATCGTTGTACGGCACAGCAATGGTCGTGACACCAGGATGCACCTGGGGACCAATCGCACCGGGACGACTAACGGTTTTGCCATGCTCATCCAGAATGACAAGCGTTTCATCTACGGTCCCGTGATAGCACCAGTCGTTGACCACAATCTTCGGCTTACCCGTGAGTTGACGGGCGATACGCAAACTGAATCGATTGGCATCGGTAGCACTGAGACAAAACTGCCATTTACTCATTCCAAATCGTTCAGACAAATGACTTGCTACCCAAGTCAGGTCTGATGAGGGCAGCATCGTCGTGAATCCTCGCTGTGACTGGTCAGCAATCGCTCGAGAAATTGGAGCGTTGGCATGACCGGTCATGGATCCTGTGTCACCTAGGCAAAAATCAACATATACATTGCCGTCAATATCAACGATGCTCCCACCTACTGCTTTGTCGGCAATGACTGGGAATGGGCCTGCCCACCTCTTCATCCATGGCATCGGGACACCTGCCAGCAAAGACTCCTGCGATCGAGCTGACTCCTCTTGTGAGCGTGGATGATTCCGAACGAACATGTCCACTTCGGCACTCATGAGTTCCGCGATACGTGAATCAGCAATCATCTAGCCATTCTTATTGATCCCAGTCTGAAGATGATGCTTCTACACTGACACTATGAATTCACTGCGTATTGATGGTCAGCGACTCATGGATCGGATCATGGCATTGGCAGCAATATCACCGATTGAAGGTGGCGGGAACTGCCGCCTCGCGCTCACCGACGAGGATAAGGACGGGCGTGATCTCGTCATCACATGGATGAAAGATCTTGGGCTCGAAGTTTCCATTGATGTAGTCGGCAACATTATTGGTGTGTGGAATGTTGGATCTGGCGCATCAGTTATGACTGGCTCGCACATCGATACCGTTCGCACGGGTGG
>JBEGVD010000142.1:0-3125 GCA_041178585.1 Actinomycetota bacterium | reverse complement strand
TATCGCTTCAAGGCTCGTCCTTGGGACTTGGACCAAACGGAGAGCACATGCACAACTTGCTCGGTCGGTTGTCGCACGGTGGTGCAAAGCAGTCGCGACGAATTGGTTCGTTATCAGGGTGTTGACATTGACCCAGTGAACTGGGGTTGGTTATGCGACCGAGGTCGTTTCAACTTCGAATCGGTGAATTCCGAAGAGCGGTTAACAACTCCATTTGTGAAAGATGCGCAGGGCAACCATGTTGCAACTACATGGTCAGGCGCACTTGACGCGGCTGCACGTATGTTGCGCACGTCGCTCGCTGTGTCTCCTGAATCGGTAGCAATTATTGGTGGAGCTCGAGGAACGAACGAAGACGCATTTGCGTGGGCACAACTTGCCGATGCAATGGGTGTGAACCAACGCGACGCTCAACTTGCAGACGGGCTGCCAGCCGAAGTGTTTGCTTTGCCACAAGCAACTATTGACGAAGCAGTTGCTGCAAACACCATCATCTTGCTGTCTCCAGATTTGAAGGAAGAACTTCCTGTTCTGTACCTCCGTGTTCGCGATGTTGCCCAAAAGCGCAAGTCAAAAGTGGTTGAAATCACTTCGCGTCCTACTGGCCTTACGCCAAGTGCATGGAAGAGCGTGTTGGTCGAGCCAGGCAAAATTGCATCAACGATCAGTGCGGGTCTCGACCCAGTCATCTTGAAGCAGATTGGTAGTGGCTCGGTTTCAGTCATTGTTGGTCGCATGAACCTGGCGGAAAGCGCCGAATCAACGGTGTTGGCACTTGCCGAGATTTTGCATGTTGCACCACAAGCAAAAGTACTTCCGGTGTTGCGTCGCGGCAACGTGCGCGGTGCAATCACTGCAGGTCTCACGCCACAAAATGGTGCAGCAGACACCGCAGAAATTTTGGAACTCGCAGCTGCCGGCAAAATTGACACCTTGGTGCTGCTTGGTGCCGACCCATTGAGCGATGTTCCGGATGCAGACCTTGCACGTCGCGGTCTTGCTGGTGCGCGAAACATTATTTCCATCGACACATTCATGACGCCTTCAACGTCGCAGGCAGATGTGGTACTTCCAGCCGCTGCATTCGGTGAAAAGAACGGAACCACAACAAACCTTGAAGGTCGTATCAGCAATGTTGCTCAGAAAATCACACCTACAGGAACATCACGTCCCGACTGGATGATTGCTGCAGAACTTGCAACTGCATTGGGCAAAGACCTTGGCGTTGGTTCGGTTGAGGAAGTAACCGCAAAACTGGCGAACACCGTTGCACAGTTTGCACCAGCAGTAAATACTAAGGCACTGCGTCACGACGGTGTGTTGATGAACCATCCGGCTCCGCTAACACTCAGTCGCACGATATTGCCGGTGCAGGATCGCAATTCATACGACTATCGCATTGTGTCGTTCCGCAAGTTGTACGACGCTGCTGTCGGCACAGCAAAGAGCCCGTCACTTACGCAATTGGCAACAGGGGCAACAGTTGTTGTGCATCCACTGGACTTGGCTCGAATTGGCGTAGAGCTTGGCGCAAATGTGCAAGTGATTTCCACGAAGGCAACTGCAGTGTTGCCAGTAACCACGTCAGAAGATGTGTTGCGCGGAACTGCGTGGTTGCCATTTAACCAACCTGGCAATGATGCGCGCGAAATTTTCGATGTACATGCAGACATTGTTGACGTGCGAATTGAGAAACTTGCATGATTTCTTTGCTCGCCATTGACCCAGTACTGAAAGGCGACCTTTTGTGGACGCCGTTGCTTATTGTTGTACTGAAGGTTTTGGTCGTGTTCGTAACTGGCCTAGTTGCCACCATGCTCATGGTGTGGTTCGAGCGCAAAGTTGTTGCTGGAATGGGCAACCGAATTGGGCCAAACAAGGCAGGCCCGTTCGGACTGCTGCAAACTCTTGCTGACGGAATCAAGTTGTTCTTTAAAGAAGACTTGGTGCCAGATCGCGCCGACCCATTCGTCTTCAAGATCGCACCGTTCCTCGCATTTGTGCCCGCGTTTCTTTCGTTTTCCATCATTCCGCTCGGTGGCGATTTCCGTGGCGACAATGGCGGCCTCGTTACCTGGTTTGGTCACACCACACGCGTGCAGCTTGCAGATCCGTCCATCGGCGTGTTGTTCGCACTTGCGATTTCTGCAATCGCGGTATACGGAATCATGTTGGCTGGCTGGTCCAGTGGTTCGAAGTATCCATTGCTTGGTTCGGTTCGTGCATCCGCTCAGATGGTCAGCTACGAAGCAGCACTCGGGCTTTCGCTTGCTGCGGTCATCTTGGTATCAAAGACCATGTCAACAAGCGGCATTGTGATTGCTCAGTCTTCACTTGGTAATTGGAATGTCGTTGCTACAGGCGTAGTGCCATTCATCATTTTCTTCATTGCCGCAACCGCAGAACTCAATCGTCCACCATTCGACTTGGTGGAAGCGGAACAAGAACTCGTTGGTGGATTTAACACCGAGTACTCGTCCATTCGCTTTTCGTTGTTCTACCTTGCCGAATTCATGAACACAGTGACGATGAGCGCACTCATGGTCACGCTGTTCTTTGGGGGCCCACAACCAATTGCTTTCGGCAGCACCGTGATCGATATTCCATTGATTCCAAATGCTCTTGAAGGCACCTTGTGGCTGTTTCTCAAAACACTCGTGTTCCTCTACACCTATGTTTGGCTACGCGCAACGCTTCCGCGTTTCCGCTATGACCAACTCATGGATTTCGGTTGGAAAATCTTGATCCCATCTTCACTTGGATGGTTCATGTTGCTTGCAGCACAACGACTGGGTCGTAATGAAGGCTGGAACATCATCGTGGTCACCGGTGTTTCAGTGTTGGTATTGATCGTGTGTTATGCGTTGTTGCAACGGTCGTTTACGGTGAGCAGTAAGCAGCGCGAAGCAGAAGGGTCAATGTTCTAATGGGTTACTTCGGAGGATTCCTCATCACCGCTCGTCAACGCGGCGGCAAGAACCAAGTAACCACGCAGTATTCGGGCGGTCGTGTACGTCGTCGTGCGCTCAAGAAGTCGAAGAATGGCGAAGTAAGCAAGCGCGCCGAGGTAATGGACGAAAAGATTCCAAAGCCAGAACGTTTGCATGGTCGCCATGTACTGAATC
>JBEGVD010000141.1:0-6434 GCA_041178585.1 Actinomycetota bacterium | reverse complement strand
CCTTCGATGGTGACGTGCGGCTGACCTTGAGCTCCAGGAATCAAAGTCATAAATGGCTTAGCGCCGCCCTTGGTGACTGGGTCTTTGTCGCCAAAGCAGCACAGAACTGGACGCTCAAACTTCTTCAGTATTTCCCATGCTGCAACGTTGTCGTTGTATGCAGGGTCGGTAACCGAAGTTGGAACGAACGAAGGGAAAATTCGCGCGCCGGCTTTGTAGGTGTCGTCTGGAAATGGCGCATCGTATGCCGCGATGGTTGCTTCGCTTAAGTCTGTTGCGCTGCCACCATTGACGATCGTGCCAATTGGGAATACTTTTGAATTCTGCGAGAAGTCACGCCATGCAATAAATGCATCGGTTGGTGGATGTTCGCCGGTTGGAAGACCGGTGTTGCTCACCACGATGCGTGAAAAACGCTCGGGTTCGGCTGCGACGAGGCGCAGTCCAACAAGCCCACCCCAGTCTTGGCCGAAGAACGTGGCCTTGCGAATGGACAAGTGATCAAAGAGCAGCTCTGCCATCCATTGCACGTGGCGTGAATACGAATAGTCAGTCATTTCGGTTGGTTTGTCTGATTTTCCAAAACCAACCAGGTCCGGTGCAATAACCCGGTGTCCTGCTGCAACCAAGATCGGGATCATTTTGCGATACAGGTATGACCAGGATGGTTCGCCGTGCATAAGCAACACAATGTTGCCGTCGCGCGGACCCTCATCTACGTAATGAACACGGAGCTTCCCACCATCAAGGTCGTTGATTTCAAAATAATTTGGAGCGAAGGGATAATCGGCAAGATTGGCAAACCGATCATCGGGTGTGCGTAGTGTTTTCATTGAAGCGCCTTTCGAATCGACTCGGTAAGTACTGACTTAATAGCCAGAACTGACATTTTTTGGTCTGAGCGCATCATGTCGTAGTACTCAAATGTGGTCAGTGAATCGATGATGGCCACTGCAACTTGCTGTTGCTGTTTGTCAAACACCGAAAGTTCATCGGCAAAGTGTTTTGTGATTTGGGCACGAAGTAATTTACGCCCAAAAACAAGTTGGTTCTTGATGATTGGATTCTTAAATGCGAAAGACCGTGCTGCCGGAGCAATCTTTTCGTTCATGGTGTAAATACGAACACGCTGATTGACGAAGTTTTCTATCTTCGTATCAAGTGAACCGATGCCAGCATCATCAATGAGCGCAAACTCAATTTCTTTTGAAAATGCCAAGTCACACACCGAGCGGTACAAATCATTTACATCATCGAAGTATCGGAATACAGATCGCTCCGATAATCCTGCTTTGCTCGCAATAAGCGCTGCACTGATTTCGGTCTCTCCATTTTCAATGAGGCTGAGTAACGCATCAACAATGTCTTGTCGATTGCGCTCGCGACGCAGACTTCGACCGTCAACTGCGGACGCCGGATTGCTGGTCATTAGATTACGAAGTGATTCCGTCAACCGATGCGGAAAGCGTCATTGCGTAACTTTCACCAGAAGAAAGTCCAGTGATTGATGCAACGAGCGCATCTGCTTCTTGTTCGGTGGCAACGCGAACAAATTGCACAGTGTCGTAATTGCGACCGTCACCAATGATGGTGCCTTCGGCGCGCATGCCAACTGCGTTTGGTAAGGAACTCAGAACCAGTTCGCGGTCTGGAGCTTGGCGAACCACCATGACAATGTTGCGCAAGCCGAAATCTTGTGGTCGAGTACGAGTGTCAAGAGCTTCATCCACTGGCCTGCAACACACGATGGTCGTGCGCTTCATGCCAGCAGCCTTGTGCTCATGCTTTTCTGCGAAGTCTTTACGCTGCTGCATGTCAATAAATGATTTGCGTGTTGCGTAACGAACGATGGCAATGCGATCCCAGTCCTCATCACCGATGTGATTCTTCGTTACGTCAGCAACGAACACAATGTCTGCGCCAATTTTGTTCAAGATTGACGCAGGGTTGTACTTGTCGTCAGCTTCGCGACCACTCACTTGTGGTGCATCGGTGCTGCTGTACTGCGCAACTTCGTGATACTTCATGAGGTTGACCATGAAGATCGGTCCGTCTTGTTCTGGGGGCGTAGTCGCGAGCTTCGCGGCGTAATCCAAGTCAATTCGGCCGTATTTGTGCTTGAGACTTGGTGTTTCTTCTGCAGACATCGTTTCCCCCTTGATGTGTTTTGACAGACTCTATGACAAAACATAGAGTCTGTGCAAGGGGGCAAATCTCATGAGTCAGTACGAGCCGGGCTTCACAGGCAAGATCGCTAACACCTATCAGGAGTCAACTCCTTCGTGGCCTGAGTTGCCGAAGGCACTTGGTGGACCAAACGTGATCACCATTGTGTTTGACGACATGGGCTTTGCGCACCCCAGTTGTTTCGGAAGCGAAATTCCAACTCCGAATATCGATTCACTTGCTGCAACTGGGCTGAGGTACACGGGTTTTCACACCACGGCGTTGTGCTCACCATCGCGTGCATCATTGTTGACAGGACGTAATCATCACTCGGTTGGCATGCGCGGAGTGTCGAACTGGAATACGGGGTTCCCAAACATGCGCGGCGGAATTTCCCCACGTGCAGGAACCATTGCCGAAGTATTGCGCACACAGGGTTACGCAACTTTTTGTGCAGGCAAGTGGCACTTGGCGCCAATGGAAGAGTGCACCGCAGCAGGACCGCATCACAACTGGCCGCTACAAAAAGGATTTGATCGCTTTTACGGATTCTTGAATGGCGAAACCGATCAGTTCTATCCAGAACTTACGCAAGACAACCAGCACATTCTTCCGCCGCGTACACCGGAGGAGGGTTATCACCTCACTGAAGACTTGATTGATCAATCAACAACATGGATTCGTGACTTGGTATCGGTTCGACCAGACCGCCCGTTCTATTTGTACCTAGCCTTTGGTGCACAGCACGCACCGCACCACGCACCAGATTCATACTTGGCGAAATGGCGTGGCAGGTTTGACGAGGGTTGGGACGTACACCGCGACCGAGTATTTGCACGACAAAAAGAAATGGGCATCATTCCTTCAGACACCACACTTGCCATGCGCAACCCTGGTGTGCGTCCGTGGGTTGAATTAACAAAGAACGAGCAGTTGTTTGCGTGCAGATTGCAAGAAGCATTTGCTGCGATGCTCGATCACACCGACGCACAAATTGGAAGACTGCTTGCATTTTTGGAAGAGCGTGGAATGTCTGACAACACCATGATTGTGTTGTTGTCGGACAATGGCGCAAGCCGCGAAGGCGGACCACAAGGTGTAATGGATGAGTGGAGCTTCTTCAACAATGAATGGGAAAATGTTGACGAAATTGTTGCCAACAGACTGGACTACATCGGCACGAAGAAGGCACATTCGAACTATCCGTGGGGATGGTCACAAGTTGGCAACACACCGAGTCGTTGGTACAAGTCGCAAACATATGGCGGCGGAATCCGTGACTCACTGATCATCAAGTGGCCAAAGGAAATTGCTGACCCTGGTGCAGTGCGCACTCAGTTCTGCCACATTTCTGATATCGCATCTACCGTGTACGAATCGCTCGGTGTTGAGCAGCCAAAAACGTTGAACGGTCACGAACAAATGGGAATGCATGGTGAAAGTCTGCGCTACACATTTGGTGGCCCAGTGCAAGGAACAAAACGTGGTCCTCAGTACTTCGAGATGATGGGACATCGTGCCATCTGGTCGGACGGCTACAAGGCGGTCACATTCCACGACCAAAACGTGTCGTACGAAAACGACACATGGGGTTTGTACAACCTGAATGAAGACTTCTCGGAGATGCATGACCTGTCGTCGAAGGAGCCTGAGCGTCTGAAGAGGATGATTGCGCTGTGGTGGGAGGAAGCCGAGAAATACGGAGTGCTTCCACTTGATGACCGTGGCATTGAGATATTTGGTAGCAAGTCTCGTCCTGGTTCGCCGCACTACGGCAACACCTATACGTACTATCCGCCGATTGCTCACATTCCGTCCGATGCCTGCCCGATGTTGAGTGGCCGTGCGTGGACGTTTACGGCAGAGATTGAAGTGGGAAGTGCGCCGCTTGAAGGTGTTATTTATGCGCGCGGTGGGCACAACATTGGACACTCCATGTTCATTCGCAATGGAGAGTTGAATTTCTATTACAACGCGCTTGGCAAGCATCAGCGTGCAAGCGCACCAGTTTCTCTTTCAGCCGGCAAGCACACACTCGCAGCGCGATTTGATCGTGAAGGTGAAACAGGAACTATCACGCTGGTCGTCGACGGTAAGGATGTTGGAAGTGTGCACATTCCAAAGATCATGCGTATTTTGGGAAGCATGGGAATGGACTTGGGGTGCGATCGGTTATCGCCAGTATGTCCAGATTATGTAGCGCCATTTCCATTTACGGGAAAGATCGAGAAAGCGACATTTGAAATTCGTAGCCGTCCAACAAAGACTGACGAGCAGGCCGAAATGCGTGCAGAAGCAGCAAAGGAATAGTCATGTCAAACGAACTCATCATTGACTCATTGCAACGCCGAATGAAAGCGTTGCATTCGTTATATGACCAGGCGCTCAGCACCATGACGATTGAACATGTCAATCATTTTGAGCGCGAAGGCGTGTTGCCAATCGCGTTCAGCCTTTTTCACATCACCAACATGATTGACTCGTCATTCATGTTGATTACGGGACAAATGCCGGTGTGGAATGACGAATGGAATGAACGAGTAATGCCAGCCATCGCGGACCATGGCAAGCATAAAACTGTTGAGGAAATGATTGGACAACGCATTGGCAACTACGAAGCGTTTCAGGAGTATTTGCAGATCGTGTTCAATCGCGTGCACGAATGGCTCGCCCAATTGCAACCAGAGGAACTCACTCGAGTAGTAATTGCTCGTCCATTTCCTCCCCAAGTTGCCAGTACGTACAGTGCGCGCGTTGCAGGTGAAGTGGGTATCACCGTTCTTGACGCCGTGGAGTGTTGGATATACCAACACGGACTTCGTCACATGGGGGAAATTGAATTTGCACGAGGTCTCGTTGGCCTAGGCGGAATGACTTCCTAATTCGTGTTTAGCGGCGTGGTCCGCGAATAAGCGCGCCAGGCAATTCGCCAGTAAACGCATCGTTATCTACGGTTTGCACACCGCTAACAAAGGTTTTCACGTAACCATTGGCGTGTTGCACGAGACGTCGGCCGTTTGCAGGCAAGTCATAAGCCATCTGCGGCATGTCAAAACCAAGGTTGTCGAAGTCAACAATGTTGATGTCAGCTTTCATGCCTGGCAACAACAACCCGCGGTCCAACAGGCCATGCAGTTCTGCGGTGTGTCGTGTCTGGCGGTACACAATGTGTTCGAGCGACAGCTTTGGTCCGCGTGTGCGGTCACGCGCCCAGTGCGTGAGCATGAATGTGGGCATACCGCCATCACAAATTGCGCCACAGTGTGCACCGGCGTCACTGAGGCCATTGCGTGTTTGCGGGTGCTGCATCATCTCGTACGTCATGGAGAGGTCGCCATACATGTAGTTGAAGAACGGCGAATAGATCATGCCTTTGCCGCCGTTTGACAGCATGTGGTCAACAATCAGTTTCATTGCAGGAACGCCAGTTGCCTTTGATTGTTCGCCAATGGACTGCGAAGGATGCGGTTCGTAATCGATGTTTCCACTGGTCACTGGGTACATGCGCTTCAGTGCTTTGGTAACCAAGCCCTCATAAAAACCGTCTTGTGGAACTTCATCAATAAATCGCTGGCGACGAACTGGGTCATTGAGTGCAGCCACGCGCTCTGCAAACGGCAAGTGCATCACTTCGTGATATGCGGGGTGGGCGAGCAGTGGGTGCACGCTGCCTTCAAGACACATCAAAATTCCAATGGAACGTCCTGCTGTCTGCGCAACAATCTTCTCGCCGGTTTCATGAGACTTAGTAAGTAGCGCCAAAGTTTTGCGCCATACTTCGCTTCCATCGTCAAGCTGGTTCACATTCACGCTTACCGTTGCGCCACTGCGACGAGCAAGTTCTTGCATCCATGGCCATTCTTCAACAGGTACGCGAGTGTGCTCAGGCGAAAACTGGAAGATGCCATGTCCAACGCGTTTCATTGCATCGGCAATTCCGTACAACTCGTCTGGTGCAGCAGTAGTTCCTGGAACCAGTTCGCCGCTCTTGCTGCGGTGCAAAGGTGTGCGTGATGTAGAGAAACCGAGCGCGCCTGCTCGCAGCGCTTCCTCTGTGAGTTTGCTCATGTGCGCAATGTCATCTGCAGTTGCAACTTCGTTGTTCGCTCCACGATCACCCATGACGAATGCGCGCAACGCGCCGTGTGCAATTTGTGTTCCGAAATCAATGACGTGGGGCTTGCGTTCAAGTGCGTTGAGATATTCGGGGAACGACTCCCACTCCCATGTAATTCCTTCGACCATTGCCGAACCAGGAATATCTTCAA
>JBEGVD010000140.1:0-21880 GCA_041178585.1 Actinomycetota bacterium | reverse complement strand
CCCCGACCCGACTCTCGCCGGCACTCTGTCCTGTGAAGCCCCGACTTTCCTCAGATAGTGGTGCAAGCACCATTACCCGCGATCATCCGACCTACTCACCGTCGAGGTAAGTGTACGGGCGCGTTATTGACAGTCGACGAAGTCGTAGATCAAGCCATTGAGGCTTGGCGTTTCAAGTGTTAAGGATGTCTTCACGCCTTCGGCACTTGGTGTGCCAGCTTGCAAAGTAACGGTTCCAAGCGAGCCATATGCGGCTGGCACGGAAGCAATGTTTGGCTTGCCCGTGGCTGCATTGGTCGTTGGGCCAACAGATCCGTATCCACCATTCAGCACTTGTGCAAGAACAACAGCATGACGCGCTTCGTCTTGGGCTATCCGAATCGCATCTGCGCGAAGACTTGGTGCTACAAGTGATGCAACAACTCCCTGGTACGTCTGCGTTGCAAGGTTCTCCAAAGCATGCGCAAGAGCAACAACGTCCTTGCTCAAGTCTGGGTTGTCTGTTGCGGTTATTAATGCGAGCGCGGGCTGAATGTACAGAGTGTCAATTCGGGCATTTGCGCACGTATGGGCTTTGCCGCCAGAGGCAACAACCAGTTGATTAACGGCATCGGCATGTGCTTGGTGATCGTCGCGGAATCGTTTGACCGCATCGGTCAACTTCGCGTAGTCACCGGATAGCAGGCCACCTTCAAGTACTGCGTTGTAGGTATCAATGGCGTTGTACTCAAGTGATGCTGCCGTACGTAGCAGTACTACGTCGGTAACAACACCTGCTGGAAGAGCAGTGGTTGGAGGCACAACACCTTCGCTCAAAATGTTTGAGCTCTCGACTACTCCAGATTGTTTTCCGCACGCTGCAAGAAACGCTGCGCCAAATACTGAAAGTCCACCTACGCGGAGCGCATCACGACGAGAAATGTTGCTCATTCTGACACCGTCGATTCTGTTGTTGTCTCAGAAGCCTGAGCAATTTTCGGTGCAAGTGAGTTTGCACTTGAGTTGAGAGCAGAGGTCAGGCTGAGAGCTGGAAGAGTTCCGAATACAGCAGCCATTCGCGCTTCTGTGGTGATGATTGACGCAAGAACTCGTGCACCATCGGTGCCAAGCAACTGACCAAGAATGTCGGTGTTGGTTGTAGCCAAGGTGTTTTCTAGTGACTGCAACGCTGCATACGCCGATTGGGCTGATGCAAGTTGACCAACGTGGGTTGAATACAGCGAATCGTTGCGCTTGTTTGTTGCAACTTTGCCAATGAGGCCATTCATTGCCTGGGCATATGAGTTGTGGTGCTCGCCAAACAGCGTCAGCATTGCCGCTTCATCGTCCGAATACTTTGCAGATTCGACAGCCTTCTTGTACAGGTCGCGTGCGGCTAGCTCAACACCTTGGGTAAACAGCAACAGTTGCATATCGGCATCTGTTGGTTGTGCTGGTGGCGTGCTGCGCGGTAAGCGTGCTTGCGCGGTGGTCACGTGAATGTTCCTTTCCAAGTACTGACAAATTCTGCCCTAATGGGGCGCTAACAATCTAGAAGTCAAGAGCCGATAACTCAGGTATCCAACCCGACGAACGGTTCAATGCCTCGTTCCATTGTGCGCGGTCCAAAGCCTTATTTGGAGCCACAACAGTGGCCGGAGACCATGTGCTAACGGCTTCCGAAAGAGATTTCCAGGTTCCCACCGCTACGCCAGCGAGAAACGCGGCACCAAGGGTGGTTGCTTCGGTGACGGGAGACACTTCGATGGTTCGCTGAGATGCATTGGCCAGCGCTTGGACGAAGGTGGGGTTCTTGCTCATTCCGCCGTCGATGCGAACCGCAGTAGTGGAGAGACCCGAGTCGGTCTCTGCGGCTTCGATCAGGTCGGTTCCGCGATGTGCAATGCCTTCGAGCACTGCGCGAACAATGTGACTGCGAGAAGTTCCCCGAGTAATTCCAAATAACGATCCGCGTGCGCCGTAGTCCCATCTCGGTGTTCCAAGACCAAGAAGTGCAGGTACGTACACCACGCCGTCCGTTGTCTCGCATTGTGCGGCAACGTCATGACTCTGCTCCGGCGTGTCAATGAGGTGCATGTCGTTACATAGCCAATCAATATTGGTTCCAGCCGACAACATGATTGCTTCGGCACCCCAATTCATCGAATGTGCATCGCTATACGCGATGATTGGGAATGTTCCACCCGTACTGCGTTGTGCGGAAGTTGGCGCAGTAGCTCCCGTGAAGATGTCGAGCATGCCGCCCGTGCCGAATGTGATTTTCGTTTTGCCAGGTTCAATACAGCCTTGACCGATGAGCGATCCTTGCTGATCGCCGATCATGCTCGCAATTGGTGGCGTACCATGAAGTGCCGTTGCGTTTCCAATGAAGCCACTCGACGTCACAACAGTTGGCAACATGGATTCGTCAATGCCCATGAGTGACAGTGAGCGTTTTGACCATGACTGGGTGAGTGGGTCGAGCAATCCAGTTACTGCTGCATTGGAATGATCGGTCACATGAAGCGCACCGTTTGACAGCACATGAGCGATCCACGTGTCGACAGTGCCGACTCGAATGTCTGCACCTGCAGGGATGGCGTAGTTCTTCAACATCCATGAAGCCTTTGTTGCGGTTTGGTTTGGCGCAAGCGTCAGGTTGTGTTCAATTTTTGCAGTGATGCATTCGCCAACCGTGCGCAAGTCTTGCCATGACAACGAAGGACCAATTGGTAATCCCGTGTTGGCATCCCACACCACAGTTGATGCGCGTTGCGTAGTAATACCAACAGCATTAACTTTGCCGGCTGCGGCAAGTGTTGTGCTCGCAACACGCAACACGGCGTCGCGCATAGCAAGTGCATCAAACTCCACTAAACCTGCAAATGGAGAAGTGGGCGAGCACAGCTCGTAGTTCAGGTGAGCAACAATCCCATCGCTACGCACAACCGCTGCACGAAGACCGGTGGTCCCCACGTCGATAACGAGAACGCTCATGGCCACACCGGCTTGCTGCCGTTTCGCTGCGACGTGAGCCCGATTTTTCCTGGGTTCAACAAGTCTTTGGGATCAAGTGTGTTCTTGAGGCCTTGCAGCAATTGCATTGCGTTACCGAGTGATTCCTGCATAAACCTTGCGCGGTTAATTCCAATTCCATGATGGTGCGAAACACTCGCTCCCAGTTTGATCGCTTCGCGTTGGCCTGCATTCCACATAGCGATGTAGTTGTCTTCAACTGTGTCGGTTTTGTCACCAGCAAAGGTGAAGTACAAGCACGCGCCATCTAAGTAGCTATGCGAAAGGTGGCACGATGCAGAACGAGCCCCTGGCGCCGACATGAACGCGGTACGAACCCCATTAAAGATGGATTCAAGTTTCGACCACGGTGCTGAAACTTCCATGGTGTCCACGATGTACCCCTTGCGCGTGAGTGCTTGCAGACCACTGGTGTCATTGCGGTGATGTAACCATTTCTCTACCAATTCAACGTCGCCAACTTTACCGCGATTCTGAATTGCCGATTCACGCACTATGTCAAGAGTTGCTTTCACTAAACGCTCGTCGCCCTCGTCAAGAACAAGCAGTGTGCATTGCGTTCCATCCAGCCCATGCGAACGCTTACTTTCAATTTCGTCGTACAAGCGGAGTACTGCAGGAGTTGCTCCGTTGCGCACCGCATCTCGACATGCATTCAAGCCGTCGATGAATGACGGGAAAACATATGAAGCACGTGCTTGAAACTGTGCCACTGGGTGGGCGCGAAGCCAGACCTTGGTAATCACTCCGAGTGTTCCTTCACTTCCAACAAACAGTGAAGTGAGATCAGGGCCAATCGCTGAAGCCGGCGCTCCGCCTGTGCGCACGACGTTGCCATTGGCAAGCACTAACTCTAATCCCACCACCATGTCTTCAATTTTTCCGTAACGCGTTGAATATTGGCCAGCGCCTCTACAAGCGACCCAGCCGCCAACGGTGGAAATATCAAACGATTGTGGAAAGTGTCCAACCGTAAGTGCGTATTTCGATTGCAATTCATTTTCAAAATTTGGACCAAACGTTCCCGGTAGAACTTCAACGATTCCTGAAAATTGATCTACTGAAACAATTCCTTCCATTGCAGTGATGTCAAGTACAACACCTCCATACAACGGTATGGCAGAACCACAAACGCCGCTTCGACCACCAGCAACGGTGAGGGGTAAATCGTGCTTATTGCACGCGGCAACTAATGCCGCAACCTGTTCAGTGTTTTTTGGTGTGCACACTGCGCCAGGTTTGCGAGGAGTCTTACCTTGCAGTGCCCAATGCATTGCTAATGGCCACCAGTCGCGACCGTGTTCTGCGAGTGATTGGGATTCAGTACTGGTGGTGCAAATCTTGTGAAGATCTTCTAACACTGCAGGTGAAAGTGTTGAGCCTGCAGTGAAGCGCTCAGTAATTTCGTCGGCAGCAACTGCAAACTCAATCGGTTCAGTTGGCTTGGTCATGCCAAGAGATTACGACTACTGAACAGATGCCAAGAATTCGGCTTCACTCACCATGCCTGCAGCTTCTTCGCGTGAACACGAATCGACGAAAAGGGCTACTTGGCTGTCGATTTCGGCTGAGTCCCACTGCAGTTCAGTCGCCATCAGTTCTGCCACTTTGCGAGCGCTGGCAAGGGTTGCCCGGCGATTAATAATGCGCGCGCGGGTGCGACGTGACAACACGTCGTCGAGCGTGAGAGCCATTTCATGGCGGCATGCAAATACAGCCTCAGCACGCAAGTAGGGAAGTCCAACGATGAGTGGCTCACCGAGAGAAGGATCCTGTGCGATCAATTCCTTCACCCTGATCAACTCGCTGCCAAAACGTTGCGCCAAGTGTGCGTCTGCACCGTTCAGCATTGATGATTTGAAACCTTTAGCGCCGATGAACTGCAAATTCTTCGTTCTGCCCTTCTTGGCTTTGCCTGTGTGTTTCACCACCTCGTCAACCGTGTGCTCCGACATCTTGCGGTACGTCGTGAGTTTGCCGCCCATAATTGAAATGACACCGGAAGGCGACACTTTAACTTTGTGCTTACGCGACAAGTCTGCAGTCTTGCCTTTTGCGGTTGAACCGTCTTCGTTGCGCACAAGTGGACGAAGTCCAGACCACACAGCGGTTACGTCGTCGACCGTGACATTAGTGGTGATGGACTGGTTCAACGCTTCCAATACGTAGTGAATGTCTTCGGCGCTTGTTTGCGATTCATCTACACCGCCAGCGAAATCTGTATCGGTGGTTCCAACGTAGGTGTACTGGTATGTGCCGTCACCGTTTGAAATCCAAGGCACAACAAACAAACTGCGCTTATCGCGACGCACTGGAATCACAATTGCAATGTCGTTTTGTACTTTCTTCCAGGGAACTGTGATGTGAATTCCCTTAGCAGGGCGAATGCTGTGAGGGTTGTTGCCTTCATCGGCTTGTCGAACATTGTCTGCCCAAACACCGGCTGCATTCACCACTGTGGTTGCGCGAATTGTGAAAGGTTCGCCATCAGTAGGTTGAACGATTGCACCGCGAGCTACGCCAGCATCATCATGCACAATCTTTGTTACCGCACATTGGTTTGCAATTGCAGCGCCATGTTGCTCTGCAGTGCGGGCAACAGCCACGCACAGTCGTGAATCGTCAGCAGATGCGTCGTAATACAGGTACGCACTGGCAAGTTTCTCAAATGGCATGGTGGGTAAGTGGTTATGTGCGGCTTTGGCCTTCAAGCGACGGTGAAACTTGCCGATACGCCAACCGCCGGTGAGGTCGTACATCCACAAGGCGCTGCCCAGCGCACGAGCAATCTTCTTTGAAACCACTCCGTCTTTCGTCAGAATCGGAATCATGAAGGGGAGTAGTTGTACAAGGTGTGGTGCATTCTTCCGCAGGCGCTGGCGCTCGTGCAGTGCTTCGTAGACCAGACCAATCTCACCTTGTTGCAAATAGCGCAGGCCACCATGGATGAGCTTGCTGCTTTTCGAGGAGGTGCCCGACGAGAAGTCATCCTTTTCAACAAGAGCAGTTCGGAGTCCTCGGGATGCGGCGTCCAAGGCCACCCCAACTCCCGTGATTCCACCACCGATGACCAAAACATCGAATTGTTCGCTCTTCAAGCGATTGATGTTTGCAGCGCGGTTGAAATTCACGCAATGAGCCTAAACGCCTGCCTCGCCGAGACCGCTATCTTGCTTAACATAGAAACGACAACAGAGGGAAAAATCATGGCAGGCCTCGCAGGCACAAGTACACATGAAAACCTCAAGGAAGCATTTGCAAGGGAGAGCCAAGCAAATCTTCGTTACTTGTGGTTCGCACAAAAGGCAGACGTTGAGGGTTACCCGGACATTGCTGGATTGTTCAGGAATGTTGCTGCCGGTGAAACCGGTCGAGCATACGGTCACCTTGAATATCTTGCAGAGGTGGGTGACCCAGAAACGGGAGATCCAATCGGCGATACTGAGCAGAACTTGAAGTCATCAATCGCAAGTGAAACCTATGAAAGCACAGAAAAGTATCCAGATTTCGCAAAGACTGCTCGTGATGAGGGTTTTACTGAAATTGCTGACTGGTTTGAAATTCTTGCTCGCGCCGAGAAGGGCCACGCTGCCCGCTTTGCAGAAGGCTTGAAGAGCATTTCCTGATCTATGAAATATTCAGAATTGGGCGGATAATGACAACAATTTACGATCCGCATCACCCGCTATATCTAGACGAGGCAGACACTCGCCAGGAGCTTCAGCGCGTGCACGACCTGTGTCACAGTTGCCGTTTGTGCTTGAACTTTTGTCCATCCTTTCCAACATTATTTTCGTACATTGATGCACACGAGGATCAAGACTCCGGCAGGATGACTCCTGCTCAGCAAGATCATGTTGCTGATGAGTGCTTCCAATGCAAATTGTGTTTCGTCATGTGTCCATATACCCCGGAGCTACACGAACGGGCACTCGATTTCCCTCGCCTCATGCTTCGCACACACGCTATGCGTCGCGCCAATGGTCAGGTTCCAGTTCGCGACAAACTCACCACGTCAGTCATGGGACACACAGACGTGCTCGGCAAGGTGGCAACGCGAAGTGGCGTGATCAGTAATTTGGTCATGAGCGCAAAGCCGGGATCTCTCATTCGTAAAGTCGTGGAGAAAACCGCGGGAATCTCAAGTGTGCGCATGCTTCCGCCGTTCGCAAAGCAACGCTTCACAACATGGTTCGTGAAGCGTCCCAAAATTCGCCTCACAATATCGCAAGGTGATGCGGCGATCTTCCCAACCTGTCTTGTTGAATATCAAGAACCTCGCATTGGGCACGACATGGTAAAGGTGTACGAGCACAACGGCATTTCATGCTCGCTCGCGAACTCAACCAACTGTTGTGGAGCGCCGTACTTGCACTCTGGCGACATGGACACGTTTACCAAAGTTGCCGCAAAGAATGTTTTGGCATTGGTGAAAGATGTTCGAGCTGGCAAAGACATCGTCGTTCCTCAGCCAACGTGTAGTTACATCTTGAAGAAGGACTATGTCGATTACGTCGGAGGTCCAGATGCCAAGTTGGTGTCCGAGCACACGTATGACGCTGCCGAATATTTAATCAAGATTCACAATACGGAAGGCAAGTCACTTGATACCGATTTCAAGGGAGCGATTCCAGAATCGGTTACGTACCACACACCCTGTCACTTACGTGCGCAAAATATTGGACTGAAGAGTCGCGATCTCTTGAAACTGACTGGCGCGAAGATCAAGCTTGTGCAGCAGTGTTCAGGCATTGACGGCATGTGGGGATTGCGAGCAGAGAATGCCCATTTGTCAATGCCGATTGCAGAAAAACTCGGAAAGATGATCGCTGAAGCAGACGGTGACGTCGTAACAGGAGACTGTCATCTGGCGAATACCGCAATTAACGAACAAACAGGAAACAAACCCGTACATCCATTGCAACTAGTAGCACGTGCCTACGGATTTCAAGAAGAAACACAGTGACGGCAATCCCAGTCGAGCAGCTCACAGACCATCAAACACAAGGGGCGTTTGTAGGCCTGTATTGGGCCAAATAGGCCAATTGGCATGGACGCCTTGCGCCGTTCTACAGTCACCCGCGGGGAAGTAGTCAGCATTTGGCAAAGGGGGCCGTGCATGGCGATAGCGGATGTGACGTGGCGCAGCAGTGGTGCCTGTCAGGGACTCGATGCTGAAATCTTCTACCCTGAAAATGAAGACCACGCTGACTTCGCTTTATCAGTGTGCGAGCAATGCGCTGTTCGCATAGCGTGTCTTAACTATGCATTGGATAATCGCGAGCAGCAAGGTGTGTGGGGTGGAGCAACTGCTCGTGACCGCCGCAAAATGTTGCGCCAGCGTCGCCATACCGCATAACGGAGTTGCGCAGTGAGCGCTGTTGAAGAAGTTGGAGGCTGGGCTGTTCTGCTCGGCAAAATTTCGTCTGGTTCGGATCTGTCGTTGAATGAGGCGCGTGCAGCAATGCGAACGGTTCTTGAGGGTGAAGCAACACCAGCGCAAATTGCAGCACTTGTCATGGGCTTGCGCACCAAAGGCGAGAGTGCGGTCGAGTTGGAAGGCATGCTCGCCGAGGTTCGCAAAGCGTCAGCACGTGTAGATCTTCCTGCCGATATTGCATCACGCTCAATTGACATTGTTGGCACAGGCGGAGACAAATCGCATTCAGTAAACATTTCCACGATGGCAGCGTTTGTAGTTGCTGGTGCCGGCGTGCCGGTGTGTAAGCACGGAAACCGCGCGGCATCCTCACAGTGCGGAACTGCCGATGTGCTTGAAGCACTTGGTGTGCGAATCGATCTTGATCCTGTTGACGTTGCTCGTTGCGTTACAGAAGCAGGCATGGGTTTTTGTTTTGCGCAGAAGTTCCATCCAGCGTTCCGCCATGCCGGTCCGACACGAAAAGAAATTGGTGTACCAACTGCATTTAACCTGCTGGGCCCGATGGCAAACCCCGCAAACGTGTCGTTCATGGTCGTTGGCGTTGGAGACCCAAGTGCAGCAGAAAAAATGGCACGTGCCATTGCTTCGCGTGGAGTTGAGCGCGCATGGATAGTGCACGGTCATGGCGGGCTCGACGAATTGTCGCTCAGTGGACCGTGCTCAGTAGTTGAAGTGTGCGAAAATACATTGCGCGAGTTCACCGTTAACGCAGCCGATCTTGGTCTGCAACCAGCTGATGTCACAGCGGTTCGCGGTGGCGATCCGGCACACAATGCACAAGTTGTTCTCGACACCTTCAACGGTCAGCTTGGAGCAGTGCGCGACATTGTGGTGTTGAATGCGGCTGCTGGTCTCACGGTTGCAGGCGTTGCTTCCTCAATTGAAGAAGGTGTTTCACTTGCGCAAGCCTCAATTGATAACGGATCTGCCATTCGCGTTGTTAATGCATTAAAAGTTTCTAGTAACGCTGTGGCACGATAGATCGCCATGAGTGCACTACGTGTTCGCGTTCCAGCCAGTTCGGCCAACTTGGGGCCAGGGTTTGATGCATTGGGGATGGCTCTCTCGCTGCACTTGGAAATGGGAATTGACGATGGGTCGGCTCTTCCAGAATTTGCCAAGGCCATAGACAATAGTCATCCATCGCTGGCCGCGTTTCGTCATGCAGGTGGAACAGGCAATGTTTGGGTTCGCTCGGTAATTCCAATGGGTCGCGGACTCGGTTTCAGTGGCGCTGCACGCGTTGCCGGTGTTGTGCTTGGTCATGCTCAGAGCAATGGCAAAGAGTCGCTCATTCGGGATCGCAAAGAGTTGCTTCGCTTGAGCACCGAACTGGAAGGCCACCCCGACAATGTTGCGGCATCGCTCGTCGGTGGCGTTACAGCAAGTGCTGGTGGAGAAGTAGTAAAACTGCCTCTTGGGCTCGACCCTGCTTTCATCGCCTGGGTGCCAGAAACCCAAACCTCAACTGAAAAGTCCCGCACCGCAATTGCCTCGTCAATTCCACTCCCCGACGTGGTGTTCAACATCGGTCATACGGCATTGCTCATGGCTGCATTTGCGGCAGGGGACATCGCGGCATTGCGAGAGGCGACGAAGGACCGTATGCATCAAGATGTGCGCTTTGCCGCTTCGCCAAATTCGCATGGAGCATTCACGGCGGCGCTTGCAACCGATGCATGGTGCTCATGGCTTTCGGGGTCTGGCCCAACAGTTGGCGTGCTCTGCGCAAAGGCCGATGCAGCTCGCATTGCAGACCAGTTGCCCAAGTCAGGGCTCACGCACATCCTGGACATCGATCACGATGGAGCGGTATTCATCTAACTCCGTAACACCCGGTGGGCAGACTTCACATGTACGCAATTGGCGCACACATGAACTCAATAACCGAAGCCAAAGCCCACTGACAGTAACTACAGGAGCCATCATGAATGCCAATAATCAGCCAGTCCTTGTAATCAATTGTGACTCATGCGTCATGCGCGAAACCGATGCATGCAGCGACTGCCTCGTCACCTTTATGTGCGGAGATTCCCAAGAATCTGCTGTAGTTTTCAACCTTGAAGAGCAGCGTGCAGTTCGGTTGCTTGCAAATGCCGGAATGGTGCCTACGCTTCGGCATCGTGCCGTTAGTTAACCAGCAACCATTTAGCCGCGAAGAAGCGGCTGCATATACCGAGCAGTTGTGTGCTCTCGGTTTGGTAAATGGCATTGACCGAATTGGTGTGGCGCCTGCAACCATCATGCAACGTGCTCGCGAAATATTGCATTCGCGAAAATCAGTTGGGTTGCACGACACCATGCAGTTCACCTATCGCAACCCCGATCGTTCAACGAACCCAGTTTCCGCAGTTCCAAATGCGAAATCGATGATTGTCGGTGCGTGTTCGTATTCAACTGAAGCACCGACCGAACCTCAGGAACTCAGTGCACGCGTTGCGCGATATGCGTGGGCAGATTATTACGAAACGCTTCGTGGTGGTCTGGGTGTAGTTGCAGAATCTCTGAAAAGTGACGGTTGGAATGCACAGGTGTTTGTTGACCACAACGCACTCGTCGATCGTGAAGCCGCATATCTCGCTGGGCTTGGTTGGTACGGCAAGAACGCAAATTTACTCATTAGCGGTGCGGGAAGTTTTTTTGTTTTAGGAAGCGTCGTTACCGATGCGCCACTCGTCGTGAACGAGCGTCCTGTTGATGACGGATGCGGTGCATGTAAGCGCTGTTTAGACTCGTGTCCGACAAATGCAATTGTTGAGCCTGGTGTAATTGACGCCGCAAAGTGTTTGGCGTGGCTAGTGCAAAAGCCTGGCGTGTTCAATCGTGATTATCGAGTTGCGTTAGCCGATCGCGTGTATGGCTGCGATTCGTGTCAAGACGTGTGCCCACCGACTATTCGTTTGGGCATCACAACAAAACCGAACGCTGTTCGTGCGTGGGTTCCCATCTTGCACATGCTGGGCATGGAAGACGCGCAACTTTTGGATTCTGTTAGTCAGTGGTACATCGCGGACCGCAACCCCATGTGGGTGCGACGCAATTTGCTCATCGTGCTTGGCAATATTGGCAATGCTGAAGATGAGGGAGTGCGCGACGCCATTCAACAGTTCTGCTCACATTCAGAACCGATGCTTCGAGCGCATGCAATGTGGAGTGCTGCTCGTCTCGGCTTGCATCAATTCATTCCTCAAACTGACGAAGATCCAGTAGTGGTGGAGGAGTTGCGGAACTTGCCTGAAGTGCGGGTTGGCTAACGCATCTGTCAGTATTGGTGCGAGCGCCTTCCATGAAACACCTTCTTGTCACTAACGATTTCCCGCCAAAGGTGGGCGGAATTCAGAACCTGTTGTGGGAGTGGTGGCGTCGTTTACCACCTGATTCGTTTGCTGTACTCACGTCGCCTCATAAAGACGCTGCGGAATTTGATGCGCAACAGCCGTACCTCATTCGTCGCACGAAGGAACCTGTGCTATTGCCACATCCGTGGATGATTCAACGGATAAACGAAATGGCAGAGGAGATCGGTGCCGACTTCATAGTTCTTGACCCAGCGGTACCGCTGGGCATAGTTGGCCCTTCGCTCAAGCTCCCGTACATGGTGGTGTTGCATGGTTCTGAAGTAACAGTTCCAGGTCGTTTGCCAGGATCGAAGCAAATGCTTTCGCGTGTACTACGAGGTGCGCAGCACATCATTGCTGCCGGCGGGTATCCAGCTGCTGAAGCTCGTCAAGCCGGTGGTGAAAGTTTGCCAATCACCGTTGTTCCACCTGGAGTCGACACTCAACGTTTTGCACCAATCACTTATGAGCAACGTCAGGCATCTCGTTCGAAGTTCGGTTTAGAAGACGATGCCGAACTCATTGTTGGAGTGAGTCGACTCGTTCCGCGCAAAGGGTTCGACACACTCATTCGTGCTGCAGCCGCGCTTGCGCCAAGCAGGCCGAAATTGCGCGTGGTAATTGGTGGCAAGGGTCGTGACACCGATCGATTGCAGAAACTGATTGAACAAACTCATGCTCCGGTCACATTGGTGGGAAGAGTGTCAAACGAAGATCTTCCGCTGTTATATGCAAGTGCAGATCTTTCAGCAATGTTGTGCCGCACTCGGTGGGGTGGATTGGAACAAGAGGGTTTTGGAATCGTGTTCTCCGAAGCAGCCGCATGTGGAGTGCCTCAAATTGCGGGTCAAAGCGGTGGCTCGGCAGAGGCGGTTGTTGACGGCGTAACCGGATTGGTCATTGATGAGCCAAGCAATGTTGCAAAAGTTGCGCGTGCAATCGATTCGTTGCTCAGTGACAAATCGCGATTGCAGGCAATGGGTGTCGCTTCGCGCCAACGAGCTCTTGCTGAATTTGATTACGACGTGCTTACTGCAAGACTTGCTGCTGTGTTGGGAGTTAATGCATGAAGATCGTAAAACTGAACGCTGCCCTTACGGCAATTTTTGTTGTCATCACCGTGCTTGCGGTAGTGGTGTTCAATGCACCGTTGCGCAGGCTGGTGGCAATCGTTGATTTGGTGCTCTTCGCAATTGGTGTTGCCGCATTCATTTGGGGGTACTTCTCGGCAGTGCAGCGCAGTCGTAGCGATGAAATTTCGGTTGCCGCACTGTTCCTGCTGATTGATGGCGCTGCTACAAAGTCGGTCATGCGGTTGATGAATGCGGCGCTCGCAATTCAGGTCATCGTTGGACTAGGTGGGGCAATCATCCGCAGGTCCACAGACGGGGTTGCGGGAAGTACCTTGGCTTTCGGGGTGTTGGTGCCGTTGCTTGGGCTTGGGCTAAACGGCCTTTGGGCAAGTAAATACGGAACCTTTGGAGAGCGAATTCTTGGCGAAGTTTCTGCGCCAGAGGGTGAAATCGGCAAAGATGGTGATCATGGTTGATTCTGGGTCAGACACAGTTTTCGTTGCGGCAACAGCAGAACGATGCTTCGACGTTGCAAGTAACTTTGAGCAATACCCACAGTGGGCTAAAGACGTTAAAGAAGCAACTGTGCTTACACGCGATGCACAAGGTCGACCACACACTGTTGAGTACCGCGCATCTGCGCTGGGCAGAAGCACGCACTACACATTGGAGTACGACTACTCGAAGGCGCCTCATGCGTTGTCTTGGCACTTAGTAGACGGTGACATCATGCGATCACTACGTGGCGCATATTCGTTTAATGCAGATGGATCTGGAACGCGAGTTGCATACGACCTCGCTGTCGAGTTGGTAATTCCACTTCCAGGGTTTGTGAAGCGTCGCGCAGAAATGCGTATTCTCAGCACGCTGAAAGAACTGAAGACCCGTTCCGAATCGTGAGTCTTGCCGCAGGCATCGATGTCGGTGGCACTAAATGTCTTGGCGTAGTTGTTGATAGTCATGGAAATGTTGTTCGCGAAGTTCGCAAGCCAACGCCAACAGCAGATCGCCTTATCGAAACTCTCGTTGAGATAGTTCGCGAATTAGGTGAGCACGCAACGGTTGGTCTTGGTGTTCCTGGTTTGATTTCACGAGACGGAGTTATTCGTTCGTCACCAAACATGATTACGGCAATTGAGTTTCCCGTTCGCGAACAACTTGCACAATCATTGAATGAACCAGTGTGGTGTGACAACGACGCAACGTGTGCAGCACTTGCAGAATGGCAACGTGGTGCAGGTGTCGGTTCGCGCGACATGTGGATGGTCACGTTGGGGACTGGAATAGGTGGCGGACTTGTTTCTGGTGGAGCGTTGCAACACGGTGCGCATGGTCATGCAGGCGAAGTTGGGCACATGGTTGTTCAAGCAGATGGCGATGCATGTCCGTGTGGTCAACGTGGTTGTTGGGAGCGGTATGCATCTGGCGCTGGTCTGTCGCTACTCGCCGGAGGGGTCGCTGGAGAAGCAGTGATCGATCTTGCTAGAAACGGAGACGACGCATCTCTGAACGTGCTCGACACGTACAGCACATGGGTGGCGCTTGGGCTTGCCAATATCGCCAACATGTCAGACCCCGACACCATCGTTATTGGCGGTGGTGTCATGGAGAATGCAGACATTTTGTTGCCACGCATTCAAGAGCGCTTTGCCACCATGCTGTACGCCCCAAACCACAGGGTTCACCCAGTGCTGAAATCGGCGCAGTTGGGTGAGCGTGCCGGCGCAATTGGTGCCGCTTTGCTGCATCTTCACGACTAGTTTGTCTCTGTGGAATTTCGACGCATCACCAATCTGCCCCCGTACGTCTTCACGATCATTAACAATCTGAAGATTCAGGCGCGTCATGAAGGAGCCGATGTTGTCGACTTGGGTTTCGGTAACCCAGACATTCCTTCACCGCAGATCGCGGTCGACAAGTTGATTGAAGCAGCACAGAACGCAAAAAACCATCGGTATTCACTGTCACGCGGCTTGCCAAAACTTCGCGAGGCCGTTGCCGACATGTACATGCGCAATTGGGGAGTGAAGCTCAATCCAGAAACGCAAATTACGAACACCATTGGTTCGAAAGAAGGCTTCAGTCACCTCATGTGGGTGTTACTCGATCGCGGTGATGCTGCAATTGTTCCAAGCCCGAGTTATCCAATCCACATCTACGGACCAATCTTTGCTGGCGCCGACGTTCGCCAGGTGCCAATGCAAAGTCAGCAAGTAATTGATGACCAGCAATACTCCGATGAATTTTTTGCAAACCTCACTGAGGCGTACAAAAACGGTTGGCCTCGCCCGCGAGTGCTTGTGGTGTCATTCCCACACAACCCAACTGGTGCAACAGTCGACCTTCCGTTCATGCAACGCGTAGTTGACTTCTGCCGCGAGCGCGACATGATCGTCGTTCACGACTTCGCTTATGCCGATGTTGGCTTTGATGGTTACAAGCCACCATCAATTTTGCAAGCTGAAGGTGCAATGGAGTGTGCAGTTGAGCTGTACTCCATGACAAAGAGCTTTTCCATGGCCGGTTGGCGCGTAGCGTTCATGGCTGGCAATGAGCAAGTTGTTGGTGCACTGATGAAATTGAAGAGTTACCTCGACTATGGAACGTTTCAGCCTGTGCAAATTGCAGCAACGGTCACGTTGAATGAAGCACAGGACTTCCCGCAGGAAGTGTCAAACATTTACGAGAGCCGACGCAATGCACTCATCGACGGGCTTGAGCGGATTGGTTGGCACATTCCAAAATCGCGTGGTTCCATGTTCGTGTGGGCGCCAATTCCCGAGGCGTATAGCGATATGGACTCAGTTGAGTTCTGTAGTCACTTGGTGCGCGATTGCAATGTTGCACTTTCTCCGGGCGCAGGTTTTGGTCCTGGCGGAGAAGGCTTTGCTCGCTTCGCGCTTATCGAAAACGAACAGCGCATCGCTCAAGCAGTCCGCAATCTAAAAGTTGGGCTTACGCGCCTTCAGTAAGAAAGGTTTCTCAACATGGACACCAACTATTCGCTCGGTCTTCATGAAATTGGAAACAACTGTTACGCGTATCTGCAACCCGATGGCGGTTGGGGGTACAGCAATGCGGGTCTCATCGTTGGAGAAGGTTCATCACTTCTTGTTGACACGCTGTTCGACTTGAAGCTCACTGCCTCGATGCTTGACTCCATGAAGGGCGCTACACAAGCGGCCCCAATTGCAACCGTGGTGAACACGCATGCCAACGGCGATCACTGCTACGGAAATGAATTGGTAGTCGGTGCAGAGATTGTTGCCTCGGCAGCCACGGCGCATGAAATGACCGAAGTTCCACCGGCAATGTTGGCGGCACTGAATAAAGCACCTGGGGAAGTGGGTGATCTGTTTAGGTCATTCTTCGGCGATTTCGAATTCGAGGGAATCGAAATGACAATGCCAACGCAAACGTTTTCAGGTCAACTCACCGTGCAAGCGGGCGGTCGTGATGTGCAACTCATCGAAGTAGGCCCAGCGCATACTGCGGGTGACACCATTGCGTATGTTCCAGATGCCGGCACGGTGTACACAGGTGACATTCTGTTCATCGGCGGCGCTCCAATTGTGTGGGCAGGTCCGCTTGAAAACTGGATAGCAGCCTGCGATCTCATCAATTCACTTGATGTTGAAACTGTGGTGCCGGGTCATGGTCCTCTCACGGATAAAGCAGGAGTTTCCCGTGTTCGCGAGTACTTGGCTTACGTATTGCGCGAGGCGAGTGATCGTCAAGCGCAAGGCATGGATGCGTTTGATGCTGCACGTGAAATCTGTGCGAACATCCTCGGTGACCCAAAGAAATCTTTTGCAACATGGAAAGAGTTTGGACGTATCAGCGTCAATGTCGACACGGTGTACCGAAGCAAAGATACTTCGCATAAGAGCCCAAATGTTGTTGAGCAATTCAAGCGAATGGCGCAAATAGAAAGCCAGCACTAAGCCTTCTTCTGCTTCACCTGCTCTCGTCTTACAAGAGCAACCCATCCGCCTGCAGCACAGAGTGAAAAAAACCACCATTGCACGGTGTAACTCAAATGTGGGCCGTTGCTGAAATCTGGGTCGACAATGGTGGAAAGTGTTGGTGCTTCAGCGGGTGTGCTCTTCAGTAGTTGTACATACACCGGCACTAACTCGCCATCGATCTGTTGCTGCAGTCGGTCAATATCAATTCTTTGCACTTCGGAAAGAACGCCAGTTGCTGGGTCGGACACTGCGCCAGTGCGTCGCTCGCTTGATGCTCGAACACGACCAAGCAGCGAAACCTCTCCAGACGGCGCAGTTGGGAACTCACTTGCTAAGGGAAGGAAGCCACGGTTGACGAGAACAACCATGCCATCTTCAAGAAGCATTGGTGTAACTGCGTTATATCCAGCGACGCCATTTTGAGAAACGTTGACCATGCTGATGTTTTCACCTAGTAAATACGTGCCACTTACGGCAGTAGGCATCCATTCAATGTCTTCTGGCTTGGCAGTTTGTAACAGTGTTTCAAGTGGTTGTGTTGGGGCATCAAATCGCTGCACAAGTGTTGCGTTGAACTCTTTGCGTTCATTGTGACGATTGAGCTGCCATTTGCCCAGGTTTACCATCACCACTACAAGTGCAATCACCAATAGGTGAGTGGCAATCCACTTTGGGCGATAAAGAAACTTGTACATAACGGTGCAAACTTACACGCGACTACAGGCCAGCGCCGCGAGTTTCATTCAAGGTTTTTACTAGGTTGTCGAGTGCATCGGTATTCAGGGAAAGAAGTTGGTTGATTTCGCCTGGTTGCTTCGCCGCTAGTTCAATCAGTGTCGCCCATGTTGCATAAGGCATGCCAAAACATTTTCTCAACGCATTGCGCAATGCCACCATAGGTTGTGTGTCGTATGTCGCCAGCAACTCTTCAACATCGCGTTTACTGAGTAGTGCACGATGTCGCTCAGCATCAATCTTTCGCTGAATGTAAGGCGAGAAGAAACCTTTGTATCTGTGGCGCAATGTGTCCAACAACCAATCATCTGCGCGAACACGACCCCTGCACAGTGAAGTTCCGCAATTGCAGTCAAACTCGTCGTAACTACTTGCATCGCTCATGGCGTAATCAAATGTCAGTTCTTCGCCAATCGCAATATCGCGCATGGCAATGATGGTGGTGGCGTTACGCATGCCGCAGTTGGGTTCACATGAATGGTTAATTGAATCGCCTGGTTCGCGTGTAGGTGGACCGAGGAAAATGAGATTCGTATCAACTTGGATAGATCGACTTCGTCGTTCGGCGTCATATTCGGCAAATGTTGAATGTGTGTGGGCGGTTCCGCCAAATGTAGCCACCGATGTGCCGGCAGGAATTACGGCATTTGCACGACTGCCAAATCCATGCGGTGGTGTGCCAAATGGAACGGCTAGGGGAGTCAGAAAGTTCTGCACAGTATTCACCAATGAAAAACGAGGTTGAGGCGCGAGACATGCGCCAACAACCTCTAACAGCGCCAACAATGCCCGCTGCGCTGATTTGACGATATCGGCAGGTAGCCTGATCTGCGCAGAGCCTTCCCGGCCGCTCAGTCGGGCGGGCAATGCAAGTAGTACATCACGAGCGACCAACAGGTCCGGCAACCGGGTTTTCCCACGGTGCCATTTCGCGAAATGCGAAAGATGTGGTTACGCCAACAGGCGTAGCAACGGGCTGGCTCAGTTGGGTGAGCGTGACGAACTGCAAAAACAAATAGTTTCGTTACAGAGGAAAATGTATGACCCGACATGATTATCCAGCAACTGGTGCATGGTTTCCAGGCATGCCTGTTGGCGGTCGCAAGTTCGCGCATTTTCCCGAAGATCGTCCATTCGCGCTTGACGGCGGAAAAGTACTCAGCAATGTTTCTATTGCGTACGAATCGTGGGGAACGCTGAATGCAGATGCAACGAATGCGATTTTGATTTGTCATGCATGGACAGGCGACAGCCACGTCACAGGTGCCGCAGAAGAAGGTAATCCCACACCGGGTTGGTGGGAAGGTGTTGTTGGTCCTGGCAAAGCAATCGACACCAATAAGTGGTTTGTGGTGTGCAGCAATGTGATTGGTGGATGTCAAGGTTCAACTGGTCCTGCAACTGCACACCCTGAAGATGGACAGTTGTATGGCTCGCGATTTCCTGTAATCACCATTCGCGACATGGTTCGCGCACAAGTGCGCCTTACCGACATGCTCGGCATTCGCAAATGGCACAGCGTGGTTGGCGGATCAATGGGCGGCATGCAAGTTTTGGAATGGGCAGTCACATTTCCCGAACGCGTTAAAACCATCGTTCCCATTGCAACATGCGTGCAAGCAACTGCACAGCAAATTGCTTGGGGAGCAATTGGTCGTCGAGCAATACGCCTGGATCCAAAGTGGTGCAATGGTGAGTACTACGACGCAGCAATTGGCGAAGGTCCTTGGGAGGGCTTGGCAATTGCGCGCATGATTTCGCAGGTTACATTCCGCAGCGACAACGTGTTTACCGAACGGTTCGGTCGCGCGCTAGTCGACATGGATGCTGACTACAACGGCCTTGGCTTGTGGGACAGGTTTGAAGTGGAGGGCTATCTCGATCATCACGGTGACCGACTCATTCGTCGATTCGACACCAACAGTTATCTCATCATCGGCAAAGCAATGGACCTGCATGACATCGCTCGTGGTCGTGGCACGCTTGACAATGCAGTGTCACGTATAAAAGCACCAACTTTGGTGTTGGGTATTTCGAGTGACATTTTGTATCCCACGTACCAGCAGAAACAGATCCATTCAATGCTCACCGAGAAGGGTGTCGACTCGACGTATGTCGAGATCGATTCGCCACATGGGCACGATGCGTTTCTGATCAACTTCGATCAGGTTGGCACACCGATCAGAGCGTTTCTCGAAAGAACGTTCTAACGCGGAAGAAGTGCGTCAAGCACACTGACACTTCTGCTGTGAAGTGGAATTCGCAGCATTGCGAGCACATCGTTGTTGTTTGTGCGACACAGTGCATAGGTACGAAAACTCGAATCTGCTGCACCAACGTGTGAAGTATGAGGCACACCAATTACGTTCCACGATCCATGAAGCGCCCGACCCCGTTTGCCACGGCTCTTGCACAGCACCACAGCATTCTCGGTATCAATCGCAATGCGTGCTTCAATCCATTTCGGAGAAGTACCGGTAAGGGCAAGTGTCATCTGGCAAATGCAGCGGGTGCCGTCTTCGGAAGACCAATGATTGGTTCGTGAACGTAGCCACCAGATCATCGCCGAGAGCGCTGCAATAAATACGAGCGAACTTGCCACATTGATGACCTGCTCAGACATGTTCTTCAGTATGGTCGGCTGCGGTAGGTTTGTGGTGTTATGTCCGTGTCCTACGTAGTGGTTGCGCTTTCCTTGCGCGTTGCCTTTTTTTCACTCATCTGCCTCGGTGCTGGTGGCGCACTGTCAGTACTGACGTGGTGGTTTTGGAAAACAGCAATGCCCGAACCGCCAGCTCTCGCACGTTTAGAGATTATGAGCGATCGTCGCTATGAAGCAGCCTCAGCCAGGGAGCGTGAATTGTTGTTAGGCGAAGCCGATGAGGTGATGCCCGTGAGCGTTCGAAACATAAAGCCACGAGTGCATGCTCCTGCACCAAGACCGCGTGTTGCGCCAGTTCCTGAACGTCGAAGGGAAGTGCCTGTCGAAGTCCGCGTTGATGCTCTAGTTTCACGCAAACCAATTGACCCGTTGTTGAAGTAACAGTTAGATAGTTTTAAGTTATGGCTGCTTTTGATCCCTCCGAAATGATTGCTCGATTCAAGGACCGTGCTTCTGCTGTAAAGCGTCGCCCGCTTCCTCCTGTTGCTGGCGAAGAGCGCCAAATGTTTCTTACTCAAGCGCAAATGGATTTTCAAGATTTTGCAATGATCGGTGACTCGCAAGCAACCCTTGAAGACGGTTTCTTGGTGCTGCGTGTTGACTTACGCCCACCAGACGCTAAGGCGTGAACAAAGTAGCGCGTGCGGGAAGCGCAATTAGCGCTCGCGCTCAAGTTTTCCCAATAAGCGGAGTGCTCCTTGCAAATCTTGCGTGGGGAATCGGTCCTATTCTCACGGTTGCAATTGACATGTCGATCAATTCGACAATCTTCTATCGCGTCACCATGTGGCCAATCGTGTTGTTCTTTATTGCGCGAAGCAGGAAGGCGGAAATGAGTCTTCGCATGCTGCGGAGTGCTTTTGTTCCAGGTGTTTTCTTTGGTGTCTCCACCATCTTTGGATTCATGTCATTTACCAATACATCAATAGCGAACGCGACACTTATCGGCAGTACTTCTTCGGCAATGATGCTGTTTATCGCGCCAAGTTACTTGAAAGAAAAGATCACCAAGCTGCAGGTGCTGTGTGCATTCAGCAGTTTCTGTGGCGTTGCTTTAGTGGTTGTTGCAGCAGGTGGCGGAGGAGGGGCGGCGCTGTATGGCGACATTCTCGCCCTCATTAATGCTGTGCTTTGGACGGGTTACTTCGTGGCAACAAAAAAGATGCGCACTGAAGGTTTCAACACCTGGTCATTTATGTTCAGCATTGCGCTCATTCAAGCGGTGATAGCTGGCGCCTGGGCATTGCTTACAAGTAAGGACATCACATCAATTTCACAACGCGACTTTTTGCTGGTACTGACGATGACGCTTATTCCGGGAACAGTAGGTCATACAGCCATTGTGTGGGCACAAAAGTTTGTAGCAGCATCAACGTCTTCGCTTATTTGTTTGCTTGGTCCAGTTATCTCCATGTGTTTTGCGTGGGCAATCTTTGACCAGCGAATTAAGCCGTGGCAAATGGTGGGAGCGGTCATTGTGCTCGCATCGTTGGCAGGGGTGGTGCGATATGGCACGTCAGAAGCTGCCAAAGCTGACGTGTTGAGGAATGCAGACCCCCTGCTAAACTCAAATCCGTAATACATGCGGACGTGGCTCAGTTGGTAGAGCATCACCTTGCCAAGGTGAGGGTCGCGAGTTCGAATCT
>JBEGVD010000139.1:0-6259 GCA_041178585.1 Actinomycetota bacterium | reverse complement strand
GGCAGGCGCATAACCCGAAATGCGTAAATGAGTTCGCCGACCATGCACCGAAGGCTACCTGCGACCTTTTGGCGTAGCCCGCGATTTAGATATGCCTGTGTGGAGTGTTGGCCTCTTCAACCGCTACCCTAAGTGGTCGCCGTACGGGGACGTAGCTCAGTTGGCTAGAGCACCTGCTTTGCAAGCAGGGGGTCGTGGGTTCGAGTCCCATCGTCTCCACCGATAATCTTCAGGTTCTTCCGCATTACGCTTGTCAGACAACCGTAAGGAGACAGACATGATCAATGCAGTAATTGTTGATGCAATTCGCAGCCCACTCGGACGCCGCAATGGCAAGTTGAAGAACTGGCACCCAGTAGATCTCGCTTCAGAGATCATGCAACAGCTTGTTCAGCGCAACGATCTCGATCCTGCACTGATTGATGACGTAGTCATGGGTTGTGTTATGCAGGTTGGCGAGCAGAGCCTCAACGTTGCTCGAAACGCCGTGCTTGCTGCAGGTTGGCCAGACACCGTTCCTGGCACCACCATTGATCGTCAGTGCGGTTCAAGTCAGCAAGCTGCACACTTTGCTGCACAAGGCGTTATCGCCGGTGCATACGACATTGTTGTTGCAAACGGTGTTGAAGTGATGTCACGAGTACCAATGGGCGCTTCCGTTGCTGATCGCAACTTTGGTTTCCCATTTGGCCCACGCGTGCAGGCTCGTTACGAAGCAGTTGGCGGTCTTGTTGGTCAAGGTATCTCGGCAGAAATGATTGCTGAAAAGTGGAACATCAGCCGCGATGAACTTGACGCATTTGGTGTTCGTTCACAGGAATATGCCGCACGCGCAACACGCGAAGGTCGATTCCAGAACGAAATCATTCCTGTGCTCGACGCAGAAGGCAACATGATGAGTCAAGACGAAGGTCTTCGTGACACCACCATGGAATCACTTGGAAAACTTAAGCCATCGTTTCGTCCAGTAGAAGAAGGCGGTCGCGTTACTGCTGGTAACTCGTCGCAAATCACTGACGGTTCTGCAGCGTTGCTCATTATGAGTGAAGAAAAAGCAAAGCAACTCGGCCTGAAGCCACGCGCTCGCTTTGTGCAATTCGCAATGGCCGCCGAAGATCCGCGTTATATGTTGACCGCACCAATTCCAGCAACAAAGAAAGTGTTGGAGCGTGCCGGTCTCACTATGGACGACATCGATCTCGTTGAAATCAACGAAGCATTTGCATCAGTTGTTTTGGCTTGGGAAAAAGAATTGCACCCAGACATGAGCAAGGTAAACGTGAACGGTGGAGCAATTGCACTCGGTCATCCACTTGGCGCATCGGGCGCACGTCTCATGACCACATTGTTGAACGAACTTGAGCGCACTGGTGGTCGCTACGGTTTGCAAACCATGTGTGAAGGCGGCGGCATGGCCAACGCCACCATCATCGAACGCCTCTAAACAGGTTTACGTACATGTTCGGAACCTTCGTCTGGTTCCTTATCGGTGTGTTCATGCTGATGATTATTTGGCGCACTGGCATGGGCATGTTGCGCAGCATGACTTCACCTTTGCCTGCACCGCCTCCAGCAGGAGAAATGCGCAGAATCAATGTGCGTTATCGCTGCGGAGTGTGTGGCGTGGAACTACGCATGGTGATGGCACCGAACCAAGACCCACCGCCACCGCGACACTGCCTTGAAGATATGGACTTTGTAGCCCCTATTGATTGAGGTTTAGTGATATTTGGTGGCAGTAAATAGGCCACCAAGCACACAGGTAAGTCCGCTGAAGAGGTACCAGTTGCTGCGTCCACCTGGCACGAAACCTAAGTAATAAAACAAGATCACCAGTGAGCCAAGACCAAGCAGCACGAACATCACCACTGGCACCCATGGTGGGCTGACGCGTACGTCGCGGGCAATCGGCGGCGTATAACGCGATGAGGCTTCAGCAATGTTGTTGCCGTGCATCGACTTTGGGTCGGCGTGATCAAGACGATGCGTCTCGTGCAAGCGATGATTAGGTTGCGTTCCCTTTGGAGTGGTGCGTCCGCCGGTACGTCGTTTGTTTGGCGCCATGAGACTTTCAGTGTAGAGCAAAAATGAGGTTTGACCCGAGGCATTGTTCTGGCAGGCTTACTGCGTGACACGCATTCTGGTGATCGACAATTTCGACAGTTTTGTGTACAACCTCGTGCAGTACTTGGGTGAACTTGGCGCAGAACCTGTTGTCATTCGCAATAACGAAATGTCGGTACATGATGCTGCTGCGTTACAGCCAGATGGTGTGTTGTTGTCGCCTGGTCCTGGTCGCCCTGAAGATGCAGGAATATTGTGCGATGCCATTCGTGAGTTTGCGGGTCGAGTGCCAGTGTTTGGCGTGTGCCTTGGACATCAAGCAATTGGTCAGGTGTATGGCGGAAACGTGGTGCGTGCACCCGAGTTATTGCACGGAAAAACTTCGCCCATTCATCACTTCAACGAAGGAGTGTTTGCTGGTTTACCAAACCCCATGCCTGCAACTAGGTATCACTCGTTGATTATTGAACGCGAAACCCTTCCCGAAACGTTGAACGTAACTGCGCAGACAGAATCAGGAATGATCATGGGCGTGCGTCACCGCGAACTTGACATTGAGGGAGTGCAGTTTCACCCTGAAAGCATTCTCACCACTTCGGGTCACGACATGATTGGCATCTTCGTGCAACGTGTTGCTGCGTTCGCGCATTAATTCGATAACGCGCGACCCACGATCAACATCACTTTTGAACCAGGGTTGACCTGGGTGTTTGGTTGCAGACTTTGTGAAATAACTAAACCATCATTTTCATCGCCTGCCGGCACGTTTTGATAGCGAACTTCCCACACCAAACCAGCAGCGTTGAGTAAAGATTTTGCGTCAGCCTCGGATTGACCCGCAACATCAGGAACAGTGGATTGATTGCCGCCACCGGAAACCACGAGTGTGACAGTGCTGCCAGAAGCAACGGTGGTGCCAATTGCGGGGTCGGTGCGAATGACACGTCCTTTGGCAATGGTGGAACTGGGCTCTTCTGCGAGCGTTACATTCAACAAAAACGGTGCACCCACAAGCACTTGTTGTGCAGCCTCTACCACTTGACCTTCAACGTTAGGAATGGCAACTTCAGGTCCACCCTTGGAAACCACGACGCGAATTGCAGATCCTGCAGGGAGCATCACGGTTGCCGCAGGGTCTTGCGAAATGATTTGTCCAGCAGGAGTGGTGGGGTCAACACGTTCTTCAATGATTTCAATGGTTAGGCCAACGGCAATTGCTTGGCTAACAGCAGCGTCGTACAACAAACCTTGAATTGGCGGCACCATGACGGTTCCTGCACGTGGTGTAAAGGTGAGCGTGATTGAGTCACCAGTTTGAAATTTTTCTCCTGCGGCCGGACTCTGGTCGTACACCACACCTGGAGCAACGCCGTCTTTGGGAAGCTCGTTTTGCACCACGGTGAGGCCAAGTGCGGCGAGTTGCTCTTGTGCCGCATCAATGGACATGTTCACCACCGATGGAAGGGTTGCATCGCTGCCTCCTCCAAGGAAGCGAACAGCAAACACGACAATGGCGAGCAATGCAATGACCAACACTGCGCCACCAAACACCATGGTTGCTGGCTTCTTCGGGTCAAGTGCTTCAAGGCTGTCGTCAAGCGGAGGCAACACCACGACTGGAATCTCTGCGGTATCCGACAAATTCGTTGTGCTTGCTGCACCGCGTGCTTCGATGAGCGCCAGGGTTTCCTCTCCATCAAGAATGCGACGCACATCCTCGCGCACAAGCACCGCACTTTCATATCGACGTTGTTCGTTCTTTGCCATGCACTTGGCAACAACAGATTCAAACCCGCGCGGCAGGTCGGCAATGAGTTCTCGCAAGGGTTGCGGGAAGTTGTGAACGTGTTGATACGCAATAGCAACGGCAGACTCTCCGGTAAATGGTGGTCGTCCAGCAACAAGTTCGTACATCATCACGCCGAGTGAATAAATGTCGCTGCGTGGGTCGGGCTGTGCACCTTGTGCTTGTTCAGGAGACAAATACGTTGCCGTTCCCATTACCGAACCAATTTCGGTTAGCGCTTCATCAATGTTGGATCCAAGTGCGCGCGCTATACCAAAGTCGGCAACTTTCACCTGACCACCAAGGCCAATCAAAATGTTGCCTGGCTTAATATCGCGGTGAATTACCCCGTTTTCATGAGCAAAACTGAGTGCTGCTGCAACTTCCGAGACCACATCGCACGCGTGTGTAGGTGTAAGCGGACCACGTTCTTTCAACAATGTTGCAAGCGTTTGTCCTTCTACGTATTCCATGGCAATGAAATATGTGGCATTCACCTTTCCCCAGTCGTATACGGCGACAATGTTTGGGTGGGTGAGTGCGGCAGCCGACTGTGCTTCGCGGCGAAATCGTTCAACAAAATTAGGGTCAACGGCGTACTCGGGAAACAACACCTTTAACGCAACGGGGCGATCTAGCAAAATATCGCGAGCAAGAAATACCTCGGCCATACCACCTCGACCAATGCTTCGCTCCACGCGGTAACGGTCGTTGACTAAAGGAATGTTTTCGTTAGTCATTGAGTGCCGATACTTTTTTCAATGCAGCGATGTAACGCTGTGCGTCAAGAATTGTTGTGAATCGGAAGTGATTTTCGACCTGACGCTGCAAAGCAGGAATGAGATCGTTTCGCACGAGGTCAGAGCACAGTTCGCGGGTTGGTGTAAACCACAACACGCGATCACTTGCTCCATGATCAATGCATACAGATGAAGTTGGTGAGGAGTTTTCAAACGTGAGAAAGTAGCCAGATCGTGCATTCCGGCCTGTAATCACCAACGAAACGAGTAGTGCGATCACAACTCCAACACCGAAAATCCACTTCTTTTTCGATCGCGTCAAGTGTGTCTCAAGTGCTGGTTCACCAATGAATGATTGCGGCGAATCGCCAATCGCATCGACCACCACTACGGTGATGTTGTCTCGGCCACCATTGCGTTTTGCAAGCGCAACAAGCGCATCGGCAATGATTTGCGGCTCACGTTGTTGTGTGGCAAGTGCTGCGATTTCAGATGTTGGTACTTCGTCAACAAGTCCATCACTACACAAGATGAAGCGATCGCCAGGAAACAGCGGTATCAGCCAGGAGTCAACAGCAACACGGTCATCAATGCCAAGCGCGCGAGTCACAATATTTCGTCGTGGGTGAACTCGTGCCTCCTCTTCAGTAATCAGGCCTTCAGTTACGAGTTCTTGCACATATGAATGGTCAACACTGAGTTGACGGAACGCGCCAGCACGAGCCAGATAAATGCGCGAATCGCCAACATTTGCTAAGGCAACCTGTTGAGGCTCAGTGGTTCCTCCTTGTGGTTCCACTAGCGCTAACGCGCAAATAGTGGTGCCCATGCCGCGGCGCTCAGTGCTTTCAGCTGCCGACTCGTGAATGGTGCGATTAATTGCCGTAATGGCTTCAACGAACCACTCTGGGGTAAGTGTTTGACCAACTGCGCGTTCAAGCAAAAGCGTGGTGGCCAACGCGGAGGCAACCTCGCCTGCATTGTGGCCCCCCATGCCGTCGGCTACAGCAAAGAGTTGCTCGGATGCCACGTAGGCATCTTCGTTTTGCGGGCGAACATTTCCCGTGTCGGTTGCAACACCGTGTTTCAGCAGCATCATGTGAGTACGCCGGTAGTTGGGCGAAGAGTCACTCGAAGCGAATGTTCACTGCACCAAAGGCAATGACATCGCCAGATGCAAGTTTGGTGGGCTCAGCGATCACGGTTCCATTCACACGAGTGCCATTTGTGCTGCCGCGATCATCAATTTGCCACGTGCCATGAACGACACGAATTTCAGCATGAACACGGCTCACATTGTGATCTGCAATCACAATGTCACACGTTGTTTGGCGGCCGATGATGTTTTTATCGTGGGTCAATTCAAATCGAGTGCCATCGTCCAGTACCAAGGTGTGAATCTGACGCTCGACTGGCGTGGCCTCAACCGGGTCGGTTGTTGTCGCGCGAACGGAAGACACCTTGGAGGGTTGAATGACGCATTCGGCTGATCCAAGACTTTCGTCGTGTTCAAAGGTGATGACTGCTTCACCAGCGAGTGAATAACCCTCATATGTCGCGTGATGAGTAATTGCCTGACGAAGTTCGTGGGCAAGGGGTTTCAGCGTTGGGCTGAGCAATTCAAGATTGCTTGGGCTCACCAGAACTTTGTATGTCGAGGGAACATTGC
>JBEGVD010000138.1:0-3297 GCA_041178585.1 Actinomycetota bacterium | reverse complement strand
TTCGCCTACGATTATGAGCCTTGAGTACCAACGCATCGCTCCCCGAACTCGAAGCCATTGTCCGCCAGTTTGCCGACGTTGAAGGCGGCATGTTGCCCGCACTCCACGCTGTGCAGCATCATGCCAGATATATCAGCAAAGATCTCATCCCTGTTTTCGCCGACGTATTTAATGTCACGGTTTCGGAAGTGCATGGCGTCATCACGTTTTACAAAGACTTTCGCACCGAAGAACCTGCTGGCCCGATCGTGCAGGTGTGTCGCGCAGAAGCATGTCAGTCACGCGGTGGACGCGATGTGTGGGATCGGGCACTACTTACAGGCGACGGCAAAAAAGTCGTTGTTGAAGAAGTGTTCTGCTTGGGTCACTGTGCGCTCGGACCATCGGTTTCAGTTGATGGTCGACTTCTTGGTGGCGTAAACGAAACATCGATTGAAACCATTATTGGGGATGCAATCGCTAAGCGAATTCCTGAAGCATCAATTGATACCACCGGCGAAGGCATCACCGTGTACGTGCCACGCGATGCTGCATCACGTGCTGCCGGTGCCGACGATGTTGCCGCAGCATTTGCAAAACAAAAGGGTGTGCGTGTTGTACGCAACGGCTCATGGGGCATGATGTGGCTCGAGCCAATGATTGAAGTTGTCACCACAGAAGGCCGCATTGCATACGGACCAGTTCTTGTTGATGACGTTGCAAGTTTGCTCGGCGCCGATGTTTTGAATGGTGGCGCTCACCCACTACGACTTGGTCTCACCACTGAGCTTCCCTGGATCAAGCGCCAGCAACGTGTTACCTATCAACGTGTTGGTGTTGTTGACCCTCGCTCTGCACACGACTATGAAGCCAACGGTGGCATTAAAGGTTTGAAGCGCGCGCTTGCAATGACCCCAAGCGATGTGGTTACCGAAGTAACCGACAGCGGTCTACGTGGTCGAGGTGGCGCAGCATTCCCGACCGGAATTAAATGGCGCACGGTTCTTGAAGCGCCAGGCACCACCAAGTACATCGTGTGCAACGCCGACGAAGGCGACAGCGGAACCTTTGCCGACCGCATGCTGATGGAAGGCGACCCATTCATGCTGCTCGAAGGCATGACCATTGCAGGTTGGGCTGTTGGCGCAAATACCGGTTACATCTATGTGCGCAGCGAATACCCAGAAGCAATCGAAGCGTTGAACAAAGCGGTTGATGCAGCAACCGAACAAGGTTGGCTTGGCGACAATGTGTTGGGTTCTGGCTTTGCATTCACCATTCACGTTCGCGTTGGTGCAGGTGCATACATTTGCGGTGAAGAAACCGCATTGATTGAAAGCCTTGAGGGCAAGCGCGGCGTGGTTCGCGCGAAGCCACCAATTCCCGCACTTGTTGGTTTGTTCGGAAAACCAACTGTTGTCAACAACGTGTTGTCGCTCGGAACGATTCCAGCGATCCTCGCCGATGGTGCAGCAGCGTATGCGGCTCTTGGTATGGGTCGCAGTCGCGGAACGCAAGTGTTCCAACTTGCAGGCAATATCGCTCGCGGTGGAATCATGGAAACCGCATTCGGCATCACACTTGGCGAATTGGTAAACGACCTTGGCGGAGCAACCGAAAGCGGTCGACCAATTCGCGCGGTACAAGTCGGTGGCCCCCTTGGCGCCTACCTCCCTACCGACAAGTTCGACTTGCCTATGGACTACGAATCATTTGCGGCCGCCGAAGCAATGGTGGGCCACGGCGGAATCGTGGTGTTTGACGACACCGTCAATATGGCCGCACAGGCCCGTTTCGCCATGGAGTTCTGCGCTGTTGAAAGCTGCGGAAAGTGCACGCCATGCCGCATTGGATCCACCCGTGGCGTTGAACTTATTGACAAGATCACTGCAGGTATTAATCGCGATGCCAACATAGAAGTGCTCGTCGACCTCTGCGAAGTTATGGCCGACGGCTCACTGTGCGCAATGGGTGGACTCACGCCACTTCCTGTGCGCAGCGCACTCAAGAATTTCACCGAAGACTTTCAGGGCTAACAAGGGAACATCAACATGACACTCATTGATCACGACCTCGGTACACCGGCCCCAAAGCCAAGTAGCCGCAATGGAGAGCAAACTGCAGTCGAAGTAACGATCGACGGCGTAAAGATTTCTGTCGCCGAAGGAACCTCCGTCATGCGCGCAGCAGCGCTTGCAGGAGTAGACGTTCCAAAATTGTGCGCAACCGATTCACTCGATCCATTCGGTTCATGCCGCTTGTGCTTGGTGGAAATTGATGGACGCAAGGGCACTCCTGCTTCATGCACCACCCCATGTTCACCCGGAATGACCGTAAGCACCCAGACTCCAAAGCTTGAGCGCTTGCGCCGCGGAGTAATGGAGCTGTACATCAGCGACCACCCACTGGACTGCCTCACCTGCGCAGCCAACGGTGACTGCGAATTGCAAGACATGTCTGGCGCAGTAGGCCTTCGCGATGTTCGTTACGGATACGACGGAGACAACCACCTGAGCCTGGGTAAAGACACCTCGAACCCGTATTTCACATTCGATTCATCGAAGTGCATCGTGTGCAACCGTTGTGTGCGTGCATGCGAAGAAATTCAGGGAACATTCGCACTCACTATTGAAGGTCGCGGTTTCGGTTCACGTGTAGCTGCTGGTTTCAACGGAAACTTCTTCGACTCGCCTTGCGTGTCGTGCGGTGCATGCGTGCAAGCCTGCCCAACAGCGACGCTTACCGAGAACACCGTCATTGAACTTGGTCAACCTCGTCGCACCGTGCTCACCACATGCGCATACTGCGGAGTTGGTTGTTCGTTCAAGGCAGAGATGCAAGGCGAAACCGTCGTGCGCATGACGCCATACAAAAATGGTGGTGCAAACGAAGGTCACTCATGTGTAAAGGGTCGCTTCGCTTGGGGTTACGCAAACCACCAAGATCGTCAACTCGAGCCAATGATTCGCGAATCCATTACCGATGAATGGAAGAAAGTTTCGTTCGAAGAAGCCATCGCATTTGCTGCAGGAAAACTTCAAGACATTCAGACGCGCCATGGCAAGTATTCAATTGGAGCAATTTCGTCATCACGTTGCACGAACGAAGAAGTATTCGTTGTGCAAAAGATGGTGCGCGCTGCATTCGGCAACAACAACATCGATACCTGCGCACGCGTGTGCCACTCACCTACTGGCTTCGGACTCAGCAATGCATTCGGAACCTCAGCCGGAACACAAGACTTCAAGTCGGTGGAATACGCCGATGTCATCTTGCTCATCGGCGCAAACCCAACCGATGCTCACCCAGTGTTTGCTT
>JBEGVD010000137.1:0-7039 GCA_041178585.1 Actinomycetota bacterium | reverse complement strand
CGCCCATTGAACCGCTGTTTGTTGACACGCAAGCAACCGCCACGGTCGCAGTACATCGCGTACCCATCGATGCCACCACAACGCCTGAACAACTTGCAGTCATTAATAGAGAACGCGGCCTGGCCCTTGACCCAGAAGAGATGATTGCTGTTCGCGAACACTTTTCACATCGTGGCGTTCACCCCACCGATGTTGAGCTTGAAACGATTGCCCAAACATGGAGCGAGCATTGTGCGCACAAAACATTCCGCGCAAACATCACTACCGAAAGCGGCCATACTCGCCCATCACTCATCAATCAATTGCGCGCAAGCACCGAGCAAATAAATGCACCGTTCGTTATGAGCTCATTTGTGGGCAATGCGGGAATTATCAGCTTCACTCCAGGTCGCACACTGGCGTTGAAATGTGAAACGCATAATCACCCAAGCGCAATTGAACCATTCGGCGGAGCAAACACTGGCGTCGGTGGCGTTATCCGCGACATCATGGGTGCTCAGCACACACCCATCGCGTGCACCAATATTTTGTGTTTTGGCCCACCTGACACCGACATGCTGTCGCTGCCCGAAGGCGTGTTCCCTCCTCGTCGTACCTGCGACGGAGTTATTGATGGCATCGCCGATTACGGAAACAAAATTGGTCTTCCCACAGTTGCGGGAGCCGTGTTGTACGACCCTGGATACACGGCCAACCCTTTGGTGTACGCAGGCTGCATCGGCACATCAAACTCATTTGTCGACCAAGTTTCGCCACAGCCTCGTGACCGCATCGTTGTATTGGGTGGTCGCACTGGTCGCGATGGACTTCGCGGAGCAACGTTTTCCTCAATGACCATGGATGCAACAACGGGTGATGTGTCTGGTGCAAGCGTGCAAATTGGCGACCCAATAACCGAGAAATTAGTGATTGATGTTCTAGTTGATGCGCAGCATTTGTATCGCGCTATTACCGATTGTGGTGCAGGAGGTTTGTCTTCTGCAATTGGCGAAATGGCTGAAGGAGTTGGTGCACGCGTTGAACTGACCCATGCTCCACTGAAATACCCTGGCCTCGCTCCGTGGGAAATTTGGTTATCGGAAGCACAAGAGCGAATGGTGCTGGCCGTTGCTCCGCAACAGTGCGACGAACTCCGATTGCTATGCACGCAACATGGCGTGGAGTACACCGACATGGGCGAATTTACGGGAGACAACCAACTTGTTGTTACCTACAACAACGAACCCGTGCTACAGCTCGATACCGATTTTCTTCACAACGGCCGGCCGCAGCGAAACATGCGCGCAATTATGCCGAAGCCACATCGAACAGCAGATCACAGCGCACCGAAATGGCTCACTCAACACAACGCGGCAGATGTATTGATGGCATTACTTGGTCATCCAAACATTGCCAGCAAGGCCTCGGTCATCCATCGCTATGACCATGAAATTCGTGGAGCAACTGCGGTGCGCCCTCTCGTTGGTCAAGTTGGTGATGGTCACGGTGATGGTGTGGTGATTGCCGAACCGCTTGATGATTTTGGCTTTGCCATTGGTATTGGCGTGAACCCATGGTTTGGCATTCACGACGCAGAACGCATGGCCCTTGCCTGTATTGACGAAGCTATGCGCAACGTTGTGGCTGTTGGAGCAGACCCCGACAAAGCAGTGCTACTTGACAACTTTTCGTGGGGCGACCCGCGTCGCGAGACCACGCTTGGCGAACTCGCGGCTGCAGTTGATGGTTGTGTCTCTGGTGCTCACGCATTTGCAGCGCCTTTTGTTTCGGGCAAAGATTCATTAAATAACGAGTACTTGGGTAGCGACGGTGAGCGACACTCCGTACCGCCCACGCTGGTGATCACCGCCGTTGCTCATGTGCCAAACGCAAATCGCACGGTTACTGCTGATCTGAAAACCGCTGGGAACACACTCATTTTGGTCGGGCGAACGCTTCCCGAATTTGGCGGAAGCCATGCCGCCATGGTGTGCAACTCGCAATCAACTTGCGTGCCATCATTCGATGAACAATCGCCCAGTCATTACCGAGCAGTGCATGCGCTGATGCTGCAACAAAAAATTCGTGCTTGCCACGACTGTAGCGAAGGTGGCCTTGGCGTAACTATTGCAGAAATGGCGATGGCTGGCCGACTTGGCGCCGCATTGCTCCCCGCCGCAGACACGCACACTCACCTATTCAGCGAATCTCTTGGACGTTTAGTTCTTGAAGTTGAGGCTGCACATGTAAGCGACGTGTTAGCAGCACTACCAGGCGCACAAATTATTGGCTCAGTAACCACAACACCATTCCTTGTGCTTCCAGACAACAGTGCACTATCAATCGAAGCAATGTTGAATGTTTGGCAGGCACCGCAATGAGTGCACCACATGCACTCGTACTCACTGCACCAGGCACTAATCGCCACCCCGACGTGATGTTTGCACTACAGCAGGCTGGCGCAACTACATCTGCTCTCAACATGCACCAACTTCGCGAACAACCTGGCGCCATTGACAATGCGCAAATGATTGTTGTTGCTGGCGGGTTTTCATTTGCCGACGCTCTTGGTGCAGGAAGATTATTTGCACTCGAACTTTCAGAAATTGTGGGAAACGCAATTCAGTCTGCAGCGCAAGCAGGCAAGCCCGTGATTGGTATTTGCAACGGCTTCCAAACTCTTGTGCGTCTTGGAGTATTACCGGGCAAGCATCGTGCGGCACTTGGACACAACGAAGTTGGTGGATTCCAATGCAGTTGGATTTCCATGAAGCCAACTTCGCATCGCAGTGTTTGGACTCAAAACTTGACTGAGGAAATCTATTGCCCTATCGCCCATGGCGAAGGTCGGTTCACTGCAAGCGAAGAAACACTTTCACATCTACGCGATAACGATCAGATTGCACTGACATATTCAGGACGCAATCCGAATGGAAGTCGAGACGACATCGCCGGCATCTGCGACGAAACAGGTTTCGTGCTTGGCCTGATGCCTCATCCCGAGAATCACATCGTTCCCCGACAACACCCTCAATACCATCGCGGCCAACTAAATGGTCTTGGACTTCACCTCTTCACGCAAGGAGTATCTGTTGCCAACAGTTAAACCCTGCACAGACATTTCACTGCCGCTTACCGATCGCAAGGTAGGCAAAGTTCGCGTGGCCTACGCGTTGCCAAACAATCAACGGCTATTCATTACTACCGATCGGCTGTCGGCTTTCGACCAAATCGTTGCCGCTATTCCTTACAAGGGCCAAGTTCTCAATCAGCTAGCAGCGTGGTGGTTCGCGAATACGAAGGACATTATTAACAACCACATCATTTCGATACCAGACCCAAATGCAACGGTGGCGGTGGCGGCAGCACCACTGCCTATTGAAGTGATAGTGCGGGGTGCGATGACCGGTTCAACCGGCACCAGCATTTGGAAACAATACGAACAAGGCAAACGCGAAATTTATGGCTATTCCTTTGTGGATGGAATAGCCAAAAACACATTGTTACCTGAGGCGATTATTACACCGACCACCAAAGGTGATGCAGGCGCCCACGACGAGCCGTTGACGAATGCCGAAGTTGTTGACCGCGGCTTTGTCGATGCAGCAACATGGGCAACCGTTCAGCGAGCCGCACTCGCGCTTTTCGCACGTGGTCAAGAAATTGCCAAGCGTGCAGGACTATTGCTTGCCGACACGAAGTACGAGTTTGGAACACTGCCCAATGGTGAAGTCATCATCATTGACGAAATGCACACGCCAGATTCCTCACGCTTCTGGGAACTTTCGTCATACGAGGAGCGTCTTATTGCGGGCAAAGAACCAGAAAGCCTGGACAAAGAACCAATTCGTTTAGCACTCGACGCCATTGGGTATCGCGGAAACGGAACACCACCCGCACTCGACGAGTCCGTTGTGGAAACAACAACCAAGCGTTACATCACCGCATACGAACGTCTCACCGGCACAGCATTTGTTCCTGGCGAATACCCCGTTCAGCAACGTCTCACACTGGCACTACAGAAAGCAAACATCATATGAATCAACAGTTCGATTTTTCAGGAGATGAGCCACACGAAGAGTGCGGAGTGCTTGCCATTTCTTCCACCGAACCCGACGCAGCCCAACTTTCGTTCTTCGGATTATTCGCCCTACAACACCGCGGACAAGAGGCAGCAGGTATTGCAGTTGCCGATGGCAAGCAAGCGCGTCTTCATAAAGACGTTGGCCTCGTAGGTCAGGTATTCACTCCGCACACGCTTGCGCCGCTTGTTGGTCAGCACGCCATTGGCCACACGCGCTACTCCACCACTGGCGCACCTGGTGCGCGCAACGCACAGCCATTTTTGGTGGAAACCATTCACGGTCCTCTTGCCGTCGCACACAATGGCAACTTGGTGAATGCACCGGAACTGCGCGAAGAACTGCTGACCAAAGGGTTCGGGCTTACCGCAAGCAGCGATACCGAAGTGATCACGCTCATGCTTGCAAGCGCAGGTGGTGCAACGTGGGAAACACGCCTCGAACGCACACTTCCCGCTTGGCAAGGGGCGTATTCGTTAGTCATCCTCGCCGAAAATCGCGTTATTTGCGTGCGCGACCCGTGGGGGTTCCGTCCACTGTCGCTGGGCAAGTTACCAAATGGTGGCTGGGCATTTGCTTCAGAAACATGCGCCTTGCGCACACTTGACTGCACCGAAATAAGTGAAGTGCAACCTGGTGAAATTGTTACCGCACAAGGAACTGAACTCATTCGTAAGCAAGCACAAATTCCACACGTGCCTCAGGCGCGATGCACATTTGAATTCGTCTACTTCTCGCGACCCGACTCACAGTGGGACAACCGCAGCGTGCATTCAGTGCGTCAGCGCCTTGGCGAGCAACTGGCACATGAAGCGACTATTGACGCAGATGTTGTTGTGCCAGTACCCGACTCATCTATTCCTGCCGCCGTCGGATTTTCTCGTGTCAGCGGAATTCCATACAACGACGGACTCATTAAAAATCGATACATCGGTCGCACATTTATTGAGCCAACGCAGAGCATGCGCGCAAAGGGCGTAGCAATGAAATTCAATGCTCTTGCCGAAAACTTAGAAGGCAAGCGCGTCATCATGATTGATGATTCACTTGTTCGTGGAACAACAGCAGGCCGACTTGTTGCGCTACTTCGGGAAGCCGGGGCAACCGAAGTGCATGTGCGCATTACCTGCCCACCCATTACCCATGCTTGCCACTTTGGTGTCGACATGGGTCACGACGACGACCTTATTTCATCACGACTTTCACTTGAAGAACTTCGAAAAGAAATTGGTGCCGACTCGCTTGCATTCTTGTCGCTTGACGGAATGATGAAAGCCGTCGGCAGAGAAGATGGTTACTGCAACGCATGCTTCACCGGTGCATACCCAATCACGATTACCAAGCGACTGAGCAAAGGAATGTTCGATCAGGTGTTGGCATGACCAACGCACTGAACATCTTGGTAGTTGGAAGCGGGGCGCGCGAACACGCACTGGCTTCCAAAATTAGCGAGTCTCCGCGGTGTGCAAATCTGCACGTCACTCCTGGCAACGCAGGCACTCCAGGAAAGCGCCACAACGTTGCAGCAACCGATATAGACGGAATCATCGCGCTGTGCAACACCAACCGCATCTCGCTCGTAGTCATAGGCCCAGAAGCTCCGCTTGCGGTAGGGCTAGTCGATTCGTTACGCGCCGCTGGAATTGCAGCATTTGGCCCAACGCAGGCTCTCGCCCGTCTTGAGTCCGACAAGTCGTACGCACGATCCATTGCCAAAACTCTGAACTTGCCTAGCCCTCAATTTGCTTCGTTTACACAAGGAAATGAAGCCGAAGCACTTGCGTGGTGGAAGAACTTTGGCACAGACATCGTGGTGAAACAGTCTGGGCTGGCAGGTGGAAAAGGCGTGGTTGTTCCGAATTCGGCTGCTGAAACCACACTCGCTATTCGCGAGGCAATCGCTGTTGGCGACATTGTGTTGGAAGAACGACTGACTGGCACCGAGTGTTCACTCATTGCAGTAAGCGACGGTAAAACCAGCGTTGCATTTCCTCTTGCCCAAGATCACAAGCGCATTGGCGAGGGAGATACGGGGCTGAATACAGGCGGCATGGGTGCATACGCTCCAGCGCCAGTGCAACTGTCGGCCGATGAACTGCACAGCATGTTCATTACTCCCGTCATCAATTATTTCGCGGCTGCGGGTACACCATTTACTGGAACGCTGTTTGCAGGAATCATGCTCACTGCAAACGGGCCACGTTTGCTTGAATACAACTGTCGCTTCGGCGACCCCGAAGCACAAGTTTTGCTTTCGCTACTTGATTCCGACCTTGTCGATCTGTTGCTCGCGTGCACCACTGGTTCACTGAAACCAAGCCATCTGTCAATTCGCGAAGGTAGCGCACTTGGCGTCGTTTTGGCATCGAGCAACTACCCCAATACGCCTCGCACGGGCGACATTATTACCAACTTGCCAAGCACTAACCCGCTGTGTTCGGTATTTCATGGTGGAACCGAAACGCAAAATGGAAATCTCGTCACCGCAGGCGGACGTGTGCTCACATGCGTGGGAGTTGGCGCAACCCTTGAAGAAGCACGAACTCACGCATACTCTGCCGCTTCTCGTATTTCGTTTGATGGCGTGCAGATGCGTCGAGACATCGCATGGCGAGCGCCTGGAGCAACCATCAAGTCGTATGCATCCACCGGCGTAGATATTGACGAAGGTACTCGCGCAGTTGATCTCATCAAGGCAAGCGTTGCAAAAACCGCAACGTCTCAAGTACTGCGAGGCGTTGGTGCTTTCGGTGGCGCCCTAGATGTGTCGTTCCTGAAAGAGTTCGATCATCCTGTCCTCGTTGGGTCAACTGACGGCGTTGGAACAAAGGTTGAACTTGCTGCGAGAACTGGCCGCATTCGCGGCACGGGTCACGACATTGTGAATCACTGTGTGAACGACGTGTTGGTGCAGCGCGCGTATCCACTGTTCTTCCTTGACTACCTTGCTTCATCGCACTTGAACGCAGACAATGTGG
>JBEGVD010000136.1:0-2602 GCA_041178585.1 Actinomycetota bacterium | reverse complement strand
CGTTGGACTTGGTAGCGACTTGTCAACTAGCGAACAAGATTGGGACACCGCATTTGACATCAACTTCAATGCACATCGTTGGGCAGCGAAATACTTACTGCCCGATTGGCTTGCACGCGGCGAAGGATATTTCTGCAGCACTGCATCGGCCGCTGGACTGCTTTCGCAAATCGGTTCTGCGCCGTACACCGTGACCAAACACGCTGCAGTGGCATTTGCCGAATGGATGCCGATTACGTACGGCGGCCGCGGAGTTTTGGTGAGTTGCCTATGCCCACAGGGTGTAAACACCAACATGTTGAAAGGCGCAGACAACAGCAACGACGGCCCATCGGGCAACGTAGTGCGAGTTGCTGGCGGCGTACTGGAGCCTGAAGAAGTTGCGCAGGCTTGCGTAGACACCATTCGCGCAGAAACGTTTTTAGTGTTGCCTCACCCAGAGGTTGCTCAATACATGGCGCTGAAAGCAACTGAGCGCGATCGTTGGCTTGCCGGAATGCGCAAGCTACAAAAGCGCGTGCTTGGCGTTTAGCGAAACTCGGGCAACAACGTGGCGAGTTCGCGCCACTGCGTTGACGGCAATTCAATCAAACCTTCGGTAAGTACCTGCACCGAAACATGTGACGCACCGGCGTCAAGATGTTCTTTGATGCGACCGCGAACCGTGTCGAGTGTTCCCCATGCACAAATGGCATCGACCAACTTGTCGCTTTGGTTTTTAATGTCGTCTTCGGTGAAACCTTCGCGCAACAAGTTGTTGGCATAGTTTGGCAAGCGCGTGTACGTGCCCATGTAACTGCGAGCAATTGCACGTGCCTTCGTTGGGTCAGTTTCCAAAATGACTGCTTGTTCTGGTGCAAGCGTTGGGCCATTACCCAAAATTTCACGCGCAACTGCAGTGTGTTTCGGAGTGGTGAAGTATGGGTGCGCACCATCGGCACGTTCGCCCGCCAACTTCAACATTTTCGGACCAAGTGCAGCCAGCACGCGATGCAACGGTGTGGTTGGTTCGGCCGCTACAAACATGCCCTTATCCATCACATCTAAATACTCGACCATTGCCGAATACGGCTTCACGTATGCAGTTTTGTGCAACGACTTCACCATATTGCCGTGGCTTGCGCCGATGCCCAAGAGAAAGCGATCGGGAAATGCAGAGGTCAGTGTTTTTTGACCAGCCTGCATGGTTGAAGCAGTGCGCGCATACATGGAAGCAATACCCGTACCAACAATGAGTTTCTTTGTTGCTGACAACAAGATTCCGGCATGCGCAAACGGTTCGCGACCAACTGCTTCTGGAATCCACACCGTTTTGAAACCCAACTCTTCAAGTTCTTGTACTGCCTCGCATGACTTGGCCATTGGTTGGGTATCGAGTGTCCATGTCCAGATGCCAATTTTTCCAAGTTCTAAAGGTGTGGTCATGTCACTACTGTAATTCACACATCTATGCGTATGCACCGCTCGAACCTACTTCTCACTTTGTTTCTATTCGCATATGCGTTACTGATATCAGGTTGCAGCAACGATGCGTCAATTGCTTCACCGAATTCGGCAACGGTGAAAGGCGTTGTCGATGGCGACACGATTGATATTGCAATCGGTGGAAAAACTGAACGCGTTCGTTTAATTGGTATTGATACACCTGAAACCAAACACCCCACAAAGGGCGTGGAATGTTACGGGCCAGAGGCCAGCGCCTTTACCGAGCAACTGCTGCCCAAAGGCACCGCGCTACGAGTTGAACGCGACATTGAAGCGCGCGACAAATACGGCCGATTATTGCTGTATGTGTACATCGCAGACAGCAACGTGTTCGTGAACTTGGACTTGGTCGTCAATGGTTATGCGCGACCCATGGTGTTTGAGCCCAACACTGCCCACAAAGCCGACTTTGCCCAAGCCGCAACGCAGGCAGAGTTGCGCAATGTGGGTTTATGGCAAGCCTGTCGCTAGTAGCGTTTACGCGGTGACCACACCATCACATTCACCACAACTTGCTGAACGCCTTGGCCATAGCGCCGACGCGAAACTCGTGATTTTGAGTTGCGACGACCTTGGCGCGTTTCATGCAGCCAATGTTGGTGTGTACGACGCATTGCGCAAAGGCTCGGCAACATGTGCATCGCTGATGGTTCCAGCACCGTGGGCAAAACATGCAGTCATGAATTACAACGGTGACGACATTGGTGTGCACCTCACCGTAAACAGCGAACACGAGATGTATCGCTGGGGGCCACTCACCTACGCGCCATCGCTGCAGTCTGGTGAAGGTGGGTTTCCACGCACCATTGACGACCTCTGGGAACACGCAGACTCAGCAGAAGTGTTGCGCGAATGCCGTGCGCAAATTGCTCGCGCACTTGAATGGGGCATCGACGTAACGCACCTTGCACCACACCTCACTGCAATTACTTTGCGCCCACAGTTTTTTGACGTGTATATCGAACTTGCAGTTGAGTTTCAACTGCCAGTGCGCCTGCCTTCAACGCTTACCGAAGCACAAGCCGGCTTTCCGTTCCGCAAACTTGCGGCCGAAGAAGGCGTGCTCTTCCCCGACCACTTCGATCACGACTGGCGCGAAGGCAGCCGCGAGCGTGTG
>JBEGVD010000135.1:0-7052 GCA_041178585.1 Actinomycetota bacterium | reverse complement strand
CCTCTATAGAAACGACAATTGCATGACCACATGGCCCATTCCCGAAGCACTTTCACCATCGAGTACCAGCACGTTTCAAAACTGCCCATTGCAATTTCGTTTTCAAAACATTCAGAAACTTCCGCAACCACCAAGTGTCGCTGCAGTAAAAGGAAACGTGGTGCACCGCGCACTCGAGTTGTTGTTCGGACTCGAACCTGTACAACGCACCGATGAAGCAGCACTTGCGTTTGGTCAAACTGCGCGTACCGAATTTGAACCAACGTATGACATCACCGGGTTAAACCTAAATGAAGTGCAACTCGAAGCTTTCTGGAAAGACTGCGATGCGTTGATGAAGAGCTACCTGCGCATGGAAGACCCAAAGAGCGTGAACGTGGTTGACCTTGAACTGTGGGTAGAGGCACCAGTTACCAATTTTGGATTACGCGGGTTTGTGGACCGCATTGAGCGCGACGCTGAAGGCAACCTCATCATTAGCGACTACAAAACCGGCAAAGCACCTCGCGAACAAGACGTAGACGCGAAGATGCAACAGCTGCACATGTATGCCTACATGTTGCGTGAAATGCGTGGCGAAGCACCAGCAAAAGTAAGCCTCATGTTCGTGAAAGACGGCATTCGTCACACACACGCAGTAACCGAACAAACCATGAAGTTTGTTGTTACCAAAACCTCGGCACTGTTTAAGACCATTTCCAATGCATGCACCACCGGCAACTTCCCCACAAAGAAGAGTGCGCTGTGCAACTACTGCTCGTTTAAGGATTGGTGCCCAGAGTTTGGTGGAAACCCGGACGATGCCGAAGTTGGCGCTGCGGTGAAATATCCTCGTCCTGCCGCATGACATTTGATCCCACCGCCCGCTTCGAAAAATTCGACAACACAGTTGACAGCGCGCTTGAGCACATTCGTGACTACAAATTTGTAAAGGTGACGTTCACCGCCGCAAGCGCACTTGGCGACTTCGGAATTTTGTGGCACATCATTGGAATGTTGCGAGCCATTGGCAGCGTTGACCGCTTTCAGCAAGCGCTCGTGTTCTCCACCATGATTGGCATTGAAAGCTTGTTGCTGAACCAAGGCATTAAGCGCTTGTTCCGCCGCAGTCGACCAACTACCAGCGGAGACGAGCGGTTTGCGTTGCGCACACCGCGCACATCCAGTTTTCCTAGCGGCCACTCATCGTCGGCGTTCTTTTCGGCCCTTGTACTCACCTATTTCTTCACCTGGCCTTGCGTGGCGCTGTTTTATGTGTTTGCGATGATTATCGCCACTAGTCGCGTAGGTGTGCGCATTCACCATGCCAGCGATGTTGTTGGTGGCGCAATAGTGGGAAGCCTGATGGGCGTTGTGGGCTTGGTGTTTTTAAACGCTATACATCTCATATGACCTCGTCTCCCACGTTTGCCTTGACCTACGACTACCGCTGCCCATACGGTCGCATCGTGCACGACCACGTGGCTACTGCTTTGAAAGCTGGAGCACCATGGACCGTGAAATTCACTCCGTTTTGTTTAGGACAAACGCATGTTGAAGAAGGACAAACCGATATTTGGGATCGCCCGCAAGACGACACCGGAATACTTGCACTGCAAGCTTCAATTGCCGTGCGCGACACGCAGCCTGACAAGTTTTTGAATATGCATCATGCGCTGTACGAATACCGCCACACGCAAAACGGAAACTTGCGTGAGCGCGCACCATTGAGCGAAGTAATTGCAGAACACGGCGTAGATGTAGACGCCATGTGGGTAGAAGTAGACAGCGGTCGTCCGCTTGCCACCATTAAAGAAGAACACACGGCATATGGCCGCACGCATTCGGTGTGGGGCGTGCCGACATTTATCGTTGGTAGCAAGGCTGTATTTGTTCGATTGCTCGATCGCCCAATGGGAGACGCAAAATTAGCAACGACAACTGTTGATCGCATTCTTGAAAACATTGAATGGGACTCCCTGAACGAGTTCAAGCACACGTCGGTACCTCGATGAACCACGACATGCCTCGCTTTGATGATCGCATGAGCGATGCCGAAGCATTGATGTGGAGAGCAGAAAAAGATCCGTTCCTTACTTCCACGTTTGCGAACATCACCATTCTTGATCGTGCACCGAACTTTGATGCATTCGTTGCACGAATGGATCGCGCCTCACGAATCATCCCGCGACTTCGCCAGCGCGTGCAACCAGCACCAGCCTCACTTGGTCCACCGCGTTGGGTAACCGACACCGAATTCAACATTGCACACCACGTTCGACGCATGGCAGTGCCTGCACCTGGAACCATGCGACAGTTGCTCGATCTTGCAACGTTGTTGGTTGCTGACGCGTTCGACCGCACTCGCCCGTTGTGGCAGTTCACCGTGATTGATGGGCTGGAAGGCGGCAAGTCGGCCATTATTCAAAAGTTGCACCACACCATTACCGATGGTCAAGGTGGCGTTGCGCTGTCAATGCAGTTTCTTGACCTTGAACGCGATGCAAATCCACCACCACCGCTCGACCCGTCACTGTTCAGCGAACCGGAACCAAGCACCACATCTGCTTCCGACTTATTGAATTCTTCCTTCCAAGACGTGATGCGCGCGCCACTTGGTGCCTTGCGCCAAGTTCGCGACTTATTGCAAGACCCAACGCAGTTACCAGCACTTGGCACACAAGCCGCAGCAACCGTGCGCGGATTATTGAATGAATTGAACAGCGTTGACCCAGCGCGTTCACCGCTGTGGACGCAGCGTTCGTTGCAACGACAAACAGAAACGCTACGTGCTCCTTACCGCGCCATGATGGACGCTTCTCGTGCACTAGGTGGGAAGTTAAACACCGCGTTTCTTACTGCTGCAGCCGATGCTGCAGGCAACTACCACCGCAAACTTGGTGCGCCAGTGGAATCGCTGCGCACCAGCATGGCAATTAGCACTCGCAACGAAGACTCTGGTGCAAACGCCTTCACGCTTGTACGCATGTTGGTGCCAACAGGTGAGATGCCCATCACCGAACGCTTTGCTGCCATTAACGAACTGGTGAATTCGGCACGCGAAGGTTCGAAGAACGCTCAGCTCGACACACTGGCAACGGCTTCCAGCTTGTTGCCAACGTCGGTACTCACACGTATTGCACGCACCCAAAGCCAAACAGTCGATTTCGCTACATCGAATGTGCGCGCCGCCGGTATTCCGCTGTACATCAGCGGTGCCCTCATTCTCGAGAACTACCCGCTTGGGCCACTAGGCGGTGTTGCGTTCAACCTGACCATGCTCAGTTACAACGGCAGTTTGGACATGGGGCTCAACGTAGACAGCGAAGCGGTTGCTTACCCCGTGCTGTTGAAACAGTGCATCGATCAGTCATTGCAACAACTGGCAAGTTACGCGCCACAGAATGCAACAACAAAAGCACAATCACACGGCGACAATGCGCCTAAGAAGCAACGACGCTTCAGGCTTGGGTGGTGGAAGAAGCGTTCGCAGTAAGTAACACGCGAACGTCGAGCAGAAGGTCGGCTACTTCTTCGGTTGATACCAATTCACGGTTGAGCATTTTGGCGAGCGCTTCGTCGATAACGGAGAGTGCTTCGGTGATTACTGCTACTTCGCGGGCTTCGGTCATGTCCTTGACCATACCCGACCGGTGCTACGAAGGCATGACTCTGTGCATAACATCACAGCCATGGAATTACGGGGAAAGGTAACAGTCGTCACAGGCGCAGCCGGCGGAATTGGCAAGGCACTGGCCGAACGCTTTCATGCCGAAGGCGCCAGCGTGGTGCTGGCCGATCGCGAATCTGCGCCACTTGATGTCACCGTTGCACAGCTGAACGCCGAACGCCCGAACAGCGCATTTGCCGTTGCCGCGAACCTGGGTACCGAACAAGCAAATGCCGATTTAGTTCGAGCATCCATTGAGAAGTTTGGTCAGATTGATTTGTTTTTCGCAAACGCCGGCGTTGGACTTGGCAGCGATTTGTCGACCAGTGAACAAGATTGGGACACCGCATTCGACATCAACTTCAACGCACATCGTTGGGCTGCGAAATATTTGTTGCCCGATTGGCTTGCACGTGGCGAAGGTTATTTCTGCAGCACCGCATCGGCTGCTGGTCTGCTTTCACAAATCGGTTCTGCCCCGTACACCGTGACAAAACATGCTGCAGTTGCCTTTGCTGAATGGATGTCCATTACGTACGGCGGCCGCGGAGTGTTAGTCAGTTGCCTATGTCCGCAAGGCGTGAACACCAACATGTTGAAGGGCGCAGACAACAGCAACGACGGCCCTTCAGGCAACGTTGTTCGCGTTGCTGGTGGAGTGTTGGAGCCTGAAGAAGTTGCGCAAGCATGTGTAGACACCATTCGCGCGGAAACGTTTTTAGTGTTGCCTCACCCAGAGGTTGCGCAATACATGGCACTGAAAGCAACCGAGCGCGATCGTTGGCTTGCCGGAATGCGCAAGCTACAAAAGCGCGTGCTTGGCGTTTAACGAAACTCGGGTAGCAGCGTGGCGAGTTCGCGCCACTGCGTTGATGGCAATTCAATTAAGCCTTCGGTAAGCACCTGCACTGAAACGTGTGATGCACCAGCGTCGAGATGTTCTTTGATGCGACCGCGAATCGTGTCGAGAGTTCCCCATGCACAAATGGCATCCACCAACTTGTCGCTTTGGTTCTTAATGTCATCTTCAGTAAAACCTTCGCGCAACAAGTTGTTGGCATAGTTCGGCAAGCGCGTATACGTGCCCATGTAGCTGCGCGCAATTGCGCGAGCTTTTGTTGGATCAGTTTCCAAAATGACTGCTTGCTCTGGCGCAAGTGTTGGGCCGCTACCCAAAATTTCGCGAGCAACTGCAGTGTGCTTCGGCGTAGTGAAATATGGGTGCGCACCGTCGGCACGCTCGCCTGCCAACTTCAACATTTTCGGACCAAGTGCGGCCAACACGCGATGCAACGGAGTGGTTGGTCCGGCAGCGACAAACATTCCCTTGTCCATTACGTCTAAGTATTCGACCATTGCCGAATACGGCTTCACGTAAGCAGTTTTGTGCAACGACTTCACCATGTTGCCGTGACTTGCGCCAATGCCCAAGAGGAAACGATCTGGGAAAGCCGAGGTGAGCGTTTTCTGACCAGCCTGCATGGTCGATGCAGTGCGCGCATACATAGATGCAATGCCCGTTCCCAAAATGAGCTTCTTTGTTGCCGACAACAAAATTCCAGCGTGAGCAAATGGTTCGCGGCCAACGGCTTCGGGAATCCACACAGTTTTGAAACCCAACTCTTCAAGTTCTTGCACTGCTTCACATGACTTGGCCATCGGCTGACCATCGAGCGTCCATGTCCAAATGCCAATTTTTCCAAGTTCTAGCGGTGCGGTCATGTGATCACTGTAATTCACACATCACTGCGTATGCACCGCTCGAGCCAGCTCCTCTTATTATTTCTGTTCACGTACGCATTACTGCTCTCTGGATGCAGCAATAACTCGACAATTACTTCACCAAACTCGGCAACAGTGAAACACGTGGTGGACGGAGACACCATTGATATTGCAATTGGTGGAAACACCGAACGAGTTCGCTTGATTGGCATAAACACACCCGAGACCAAGCACCCAACAAAAGGGTTGGAGTGCTTTGGGCCAGAGGCCAGCGCCTACACACAGCAGTTGTTACCCGAAGGAACTGCGCTGCGAGTTGAACGCGATATTGAAGCTCGCGACAAATACGGCCGATTGCTGCTGTACGTGTACATCGCAGACAGCAATGTTTTTGTGAACCTGGACTTGGTACTGCAGGGCTACGCACGACCCATGGTGTTTGAGCCCAACACCGCACACAAATCCGACTTTGCGCAAGCCGCCACGCAAGCAGAGTTGCGCAATGTGGGTTTATGGCAAGCCTGTCGCTAGTAGCGTTTATGTGGTGAGCACACCTTCACTTGCCGAACGCCTTGGTCATAGCGCCGACGCGAAGTTAGTGATTTTGAGTTGCGACGACCTTGGTGCATTCCATGCAGCCAACGTTGGTGTGTACGACGCCTTGCGCAAAGGTTCTGCAACATGTGCATCGCTGATGGTTCCGGCACCATGGGCAAAACATGCAGTTATGAATTACAACGGTGAAGACATTGGCGTGCACCTCACCGTGAACAGCGAACACGAGATGTACCGCTGGGGACCACTTACCTATGCGCCATCGCTGCAGTCTGGCGAAGGCGGTTTCCCGCGCACCATTGACGACCTATGGGAACACGCTGACCCTGCCGAAGTGTTGCGCGAATGCCGCGCACAAATTTCACGCGCCATCGAATGGGGCATTGACGTAACGCACCTGGCACCACACCTCACTGCAATTACGTTGCGACCACAGTTTTTTGACGTGTACATCGAACTTGCCGTTGAGTTTCAACTGCCGGTGCGCCTGCCATCAACCCTTACCGAAGCACAAGCCGGCTTTCCTTTCCGCAAGCTTGCAGCCGAAGAAGGCGTGCTCTTCCCCGACCATTTCGATCACGACTGGCGCGAAGGCAGCCGCGAACGTGTGTTGAATTCGTTGCGCAACTTGCAACCAGGTGTGACCGAAATTCATGTGCAGCCATGCATTGACACACCAGAAATTCGTGCACTTGGCGACGTCTCAAACGGTTGGATCGACGATTACAACTTCGTAGTGAATGACACTTCACTAAAACAAGCAATTGCCGATAGCGGTGCAACCATGATTGGCTTTCGCGCACTACGCAACGCCATGCGTGCGCAATAGTTAACGCACCCCGCGGAACATATCGTCTTCGTACTCACCCACTGCAAGCGGCGGTGTTGGCACTAACGATTTCGCCAATACCCAGTCTTCATACGGATACGTTTCGGCAAGTTCGGCATCGCTGAGCCCAAACCAAAATGGTTCGTTCTCATCAATTTGCGTGCGATGTGCGCGCAATGCGCCAGAACGCGCATACAAATAATCGCCAATCACGAGTCGTGTTGTAATTCGACTGTCGAGGTCGGGTCGTTCGAACCACGAATCGTCAAACGGTGAAGAACCACGCAAGCGCAACAA
>JBEGVD010000134.1:0-2957 GCA_041178585.1 Actinomycetota bacterium | reverse complement strand
TCAAAGATTTCAAAACCAATGGTGTGACCAAGAGAGTTGTAACCCGTTTGCATTCCGGCATCGCCGTTTGCAATGACGCTCACGCGCATGAGCGTGCGCACTTGTTCGTCTGCGCTAAAGATTCCGTCCGAGTTTGCAATGAGAATTTGTTTAATTGAGTCGCCGTAGCCTGCAGACACTTGCACGATTGCTCCGTGCACCCCACGCGCAGCAACATCTGCACGCTGAAGAAGTTCAACTTTGCGAGCTTTTGCCACCGTGTCGGGAAACTGCACAATGGTGTTCACCGGGTGACGAAACACAGGCTGCAATGCAATGGTGTGTACACCGCCATCACCCTGCTTGGCTGCAGCCGCGGCTGCTTCGGCAGCAGCAAGCAATCCGCGCTCAGAAAGATCTGACGTGTGGGCGAAGCCAGTGGTGTCACCGGCGATTACACGAATGCCTGCACCGCGATCTCGACCGCTCGTGACCTGCTCCACCTTTCCGTCGTCCAACCCGGCAGAAGTTGATCGTTTATCCTCTACATAGATTTCCGAGAATTCAGCACCAGTGCTGCGGCCTTTGGCAAGCACTCGGGCAATGACATCTGGTTCAACAAGTGGCGAATCGGTGCGTATAGACATGGTGAAAGTCTACCGAAGGTGGTCGCGCTGAAGCTTGGCGTGCCACGACAAGGCGTACGATTTATGCCGTGAACGCCGCCTCAGAACCTATGACTAGCGTCGCACTACCCCGCCACCACCGCACACTGTGGTGGAAGGAAGCTTTGATCATCTCAGTTTTCTATGGGATCTACACCATGATTCGCAACCAGTTTGGTTCTGCGCTCGTCAATGGTGTTGATGTTCCATTGCACTCGTTTACCAATGCAGTTCGCGTCATTCGAATTGAACGAGCACTTGGGTTGTACCACGAAGAATCAATTCAAGATATTTTCCTGCCGCATGTGTGGTTTATCAAGTTCATGAACACCTACTACGGCACTGCTCACTTCTTTGTCACGTTGGGTGTGTTCATTCTGTTGTTCAAACGGCGACCAGATGTATTTGCTCAGTGGAGAAACACTCTTGCGGCAATGACTGGTCTTGCCATTATCGGTTTCGTGCTTTTCCCACTGATGCCGCCGCGGTTGCTCGATGAACCGTGCCCAACTAAAAATGGTGGCTTCGGCGGTGCATGTATTGAACATGAATTACGTAATTACAACGGCGCCGAAAACTTTGGTTACGTAGACACCATTGCTGAATTTGGTGGTCCTTGGGCGTTCAACGAAGGACCAGCAGCATCGCTGTCTAATCAATATGCAGCAATGCCCTCTTTGCACATTGGCTGGTCCACCTGGTGCGTGTTTGCGCTGTGGCCGATAGCAAAGAGACGTTGGGCACGTATCGCCTTATTCCTTTACCCCGCAACAACTCTGTTCTGCATCGTGGTCACCGGTAACCACTTTTGGTTGGATGGTCTTGGTGGCTTACTTGTTTTTGGTCTCGGTTATGTGATTGGTACCTCGCTCCACAATTGGAATCACCGCCGTCTAGATGCCCGCATGGCTTCTCACCCTGCGCTTTAGTGGGGATAGCGTTGAGCGCCATGGCCCTCGCAGACATTCGCCAACCCAGTGATCTGCGTCCACTCACATTCCCTCAACTCGAGGACCTCGCTGAAGAGATTCGCGAATTTGTCGTCAGCGCCGTTTCGGAAACAGGCGGACATTTAGGTTCGAACCTTGGGGCCGTTGAACTAACGCTTGCACTGCACCGCGTATTCGATTCTCCACGAGACGCAATTTTGTGGGACACGGGACACCAGGCTTACATTCACAAGATTGTTACCGGGCGAAGCACCGGGTTTAGCAAGCTTCGTCAAGCCGATGGAATTTCCGGCTATCCAAGTCGTGAAGAGAGCATTCATGACTTCATTGAGAACAGCCATGCCAGCACCGTACTCAGTTACGCGTACGGACTTGCCGTGGCTCGCGATGCTGGCCAAACACCCGATCGTCGCCACATTGTTGCGGTGATTGGTGACGGCTCGATGACTGGCGGCATGGCATACGAAGCGCTGAACAACTTGGGCCACAGTGACAAGCGAGTGATCATTGTGCTCAATGACAACGGCCGTAGCTATGCGCCAACGGTGTCAAACCTCAGTCAAGGTGCACTTTCAAACAAGCTCACCGATATTCGCTTGAACCCTGTGTACGTTCGTCGCCAACGCAAGATTGAAAAATTTCTACGCGGTCTACCACTTGTTGGTGTACAAGCAGAGCGCGGTATGGAGGCGTTTAAAGCTGGCGTGCGCGAATTCTTGCAACCTCCCGCGTTTTTTGAAGCTCTTGGCGTTCGGTACGTCGGCCCTATTGACGGTCATGACATCGAAGCGCTTGAGCACGCGCTAACAGCGGCACAACAACGCTCAGAAGAAGGACCCATCGTTATTCATGTGATCACTCAAAAAGGTCGCGGGTATTTGCCGGCTGAAGATGATGACGAAAAGCACCTGCACGATGCTCCAAAGTTCAATCCCGCCACTGGCCCGTCGAAGTCTGTGCCCACTGGCTATACCGAAGCATTTGCAGACACCATTGTTGAACTTGCAAAAGCCGATCCACGAATCGTTGCCATTACTGCAGCCATGCCAGGACCAACAGGACTTATTCAATTTCAGGAACAATTCCCCGATCGCTTCTTCGACGTTGGTATTGCTGAGCAACACGCAGTAACCGCTGCAGCAGGTATGGCAATGGGCGGCATGCGTCCGGTCGTTGCGTTGTATTCAACATTTTTGAATCGCGCATGGGACCAAGTGGTGTACGACGTTGCATTGCATCGCCTGCCGGTTATTTTCTGTCTTGATCGCGCTGGCATCACCGGTGACGATGGCCCGAGTCATCACGGAATTTACGACATGGCATTGCTGTCAAAGGTTCCTGGCATGCGTGTGCTCGCACCTTC
>JBEGVD010000133.1:0-11799 GCA_041178585.1 Actinomycetota bacterium | reverse complement strand
AAGTAGCGGGCGAGCGGTTTGCGGCAGAGGCGCAACTCGATCCGTTTTATGATCCAAAGAGTGAACGCGTAAAGGCATAAAGGAGAAAGAACATGACTGCATCAACTAATGCTCGACGTGGAGGTCGCGCTGCTCGTAACGCATTGCGCGCAGCACCGCTTACGGAAGACATCAAGCCGGTCCGCCCAGGTATGCCGGCAGGCCGTTACAAGCCACTGACCGACTCTGAAGTGCTAAAGATTCACGAGGCTGCAATCAACGTTTTGGAAAACATCGGTATTGCCGACGCCATTCCATCAACGCTCGAGTACCTGTTGCCAAAGGGTTGCAAGCTCGATGCAAATGGTCGTTTGCTCTTCCCACGTTCACTGATTGAGCACACTCTTGAAATTGCTGGCCGAAACTTCCCGCTGTATGCGCAAGACCCGCAATACGACATGGAGCCATGGGGCACCAACACGTATTTCGGCACAGCAGGCGCTGCTGTGTACGTCGCTGATTATGAGACTGGTGAATATCGCGAATCGGTTTCGCAAGATGCGTACGACATTGCTCGCATTGTCGACAAAATGGAGCACTTGCACTTCTACCAACGAGCAGTTGTGCCACGCGATATTCCAGAAGCCTCGGCAATGGATATCAACACGTGTTACCTCAGCGTGAGCGGAACCACCAAGCATGTCGGTACTTCATGGGTGCATCCAGATCACCTTGAAGCATCGCTCAAGATGTTGCATGAAATTGCAGGTGGCGAAGACAAGTGGCGTGCACGTCCATTCGTGAGCCAGTCCAACTGTTTCGTTGTTCCACCACTGAAGTTTGCAAGCGATGCATGTAAGTGCCTTGAAGTTGCGGTGCATGGCGGCATGCCAGTGTTGCTGTTGTCGGCTGGTCAGGCTGGTGCAACTGCGCCAGCAGCAATTGCTGGTGCGTTGGTGCAGCAAGTTGCTGAGTGCCTCGCAGGTCTTGCTTACGTCAACGCAATCAAGCCAGGTGCTCCAGCTATTTTCGGATTGTGGTGCTTCGTTTCGGACTTGCGCTCAGGTGCAATGTCGGGCGGAAGCCCTGAGCAAGTGTTGTTGTCTGCAGCAAGTGCCCAGATGGCTCACTTCTACAACCTCACCGGCGGAACCTCGTCGGGAATTTCCGATGCGAAGTTTCCAGACGCGCAATCCGGTTCAGAAAAGGGCATTAACCACGCACTCGTTGGCAACGCTGGCATGAACCTCATTTACGAGGCAGCAGGTATGCACGGAAGCTTGTTGGGCTACTCATACGAGGGAATCATTCTCGATAACGACACCATTGGTTCGGTACAACGCACCATCAAGGGAATCGAAGTAACCGACGAGTCGTTGTCTATTGAAACAATGCGCGCACAGTGCATTGGTGGACCGGGCCATTACTTGGGTGCCGAGCAGACGCTGCGCATTATGCAGAGCGAATACTTGTACCCAGCAATTGGCGACCGCCTCAGTTCAAAAGAGTGGAAAGAAGTGGGCAAGCCAGAAATTAATGATGTTGCCCACAAGAAGGTTCGCGAAATCTTGGACAACCATTACCCAAGCCACATCTCTGAGTCAATGGATGCAAACATTCGTTCTTACTTAGACATTCGCCTTCCACGCGAAAAGATGCTGAATCCAAACCTGATTATCGCCTAGCGAGAGTTCAACGCGTTCAGTGTTGAACTATTTGAGGGCAGTTATTGAGTTTGAACTTGCAGACAGTGGGCTATCACCAACTGCATTTCGAGCTTGAACTTTAAAGCTGTACGAACGCCCAGCGATTAAGCCGGTTACTGATGCAGAGGTTGCCGTTGAACCTGAGATGATGACTGTCTTTGAGACAGTTGTCGAACCACTGAGATAGGCGGTCACTACGTGGCTCGTTATTGCGCTGCCACCGTCTGAACCTTGTGTCCAACGCACGGTTGCTGATTTTCCTCTATTTGCCGTTGCTGTGCCGATCGTTGGTGCTGCTGGCGCAGTTGGTGCTGGTGCAGGAGGTGGAGTAACGATCGTTGATCCAGCCGGGTCGAGATACAACAGGTAGTTCGGTGAACCAGTGCCAGCAGATGTCACGAGATTTGGAGTAGCAGATGCTCGCAACTTGGCAGCAATATCAGCAGGCGTTGAAGTTGGATCGGTGCCAAGTAACACCGCAGCAATTCCTGCTACATGCGGTGAGGCCATTGACGTTCCCGAAATTGAATTGGTTGCTGTTGTGCTATTTATCCACGCAGAAGTGATGCCTGAGCCAGGGGCAAATATGTCAAGGCATGTGCCATAGTTTGAATACGAAGCACGTACGTCAGTCCTTTCGGTGGCGCCAACTGTAATTGCGTTTGCAGCGCGAGCAGGCGAGTAGTTGCAGGCATTGGCGTTACTGTTTCCAGCCGCAACTGCCATTACTACGCCATCGTTGATTACGTTTTGTACTGCAGTATCGAGCGCAGAGCTAACACCGCCACCAAGGCTCATGTTGGCAACCGCAGGTTTTCCAGCAACGTGATGTTGAACAATCCAATCAAGTCCCGCGATGACCCCTGTCGTGGATCCCGAACCATTGCAGTCCAGCACGCGTACTGGAATCAATGTCGCAGCTTTCGCAATTCCGTAAGTGGTTCCTGCAGTAGTTCCTGCGACGTGGGTTCCGTGACCATTGCAATCGCCCGTTCCTCTGCTGTCAGAAATCGCTGAATACCCTGAACTCAATCGACCCGTAAATTCAGTATGAGCGGAATTGATTCCCGTGTCCACAATGTAGGCATCAACACCCAAACCTTTTGACGCATAAGTGAAGGAACCACTCAGTGGAAGTGCGCGTTGGTCAACGCGGTCAAGACCCCACGATGGCGGATTCGACTGGGTGTCAAGTGCGTACATCGGTTGATCAAGTTCAACAAAGAGAACCTTCGGGTTGTTGCGGATGCGTGCTACTTCGGAGTGCTTCATTTTCACGCTAAGTGCATTGATGGCAGATGAAAATCGTTTTTCGGTGCGCCCACCAGATTTTGCAACCTCTGCCTCTGCGCCATCAAGGTCATCGGACGACCTCATGACCACGATGTAGGAGCCTTCAGACTCGTCTTGATCTGCACGAGCCATGCTCGCTACAGGCAGGGACAGGAACAAGGTTGCAGTTGCAGCAGTGACAAGAAAGCGTTTCATCCCGATCACGCTAATGAGCGAAAGGATTGATTATCAAAACATATACAAGGGATGACCCTTGATTATTCTGTCAGACCTCTGAAAATGAGGGTTGCACGCACGCGAGGGTTCTCAATTTTTGATGTGCCGATTAGTCCGTATTTCGAATAAATGGAGCTCAATACTCGTTCAACGGTTTTTTCCGAAGCAAATATTTCACCTGCAATGACGGCATTCGACTTGCCTTCGGCAACACGTTCCATCACTTTTCGTTCTTGATCGGTAAGCGACAAGTTTTGTCCTGCGCGAGTAAACATGGTTTTCAAGTTGGGGTCAACCATCACCAGACCACTTTGAACTGCTGAAATTGCTTGACGAAGGTTGGCTAAACCATTTGAATTCTTCAATAAAAATGCCCAGCCGCCATTGAGCCTCGACGACAAGCGGTCAAAGAGATCTGATGTCGGACGACCCGAAATCACCACTAAACCTTGGCCAGAATTGTTGAGTTCCAAGGCCTTAAACGCTGCTTCAAGCCCGTCGCCATCGGGCAACACAATGTCGGCAATGATCACATTTGCGCTACTCACCGAAGTTGCACTGCTGGCATTGAAAGCCTGGATTGAGCGGAAGCTATCAAGCAACTCAAGGTCAGGCTGGGCGCTCAACCATTCTGAGAGCAAGCCACGAAGCAGGTCTTCGTCTTCAAGGAGAACAGTTTTGATCACGTCAGATGTTGTCGGCATTAATGCTTGTCCTTTGCTAAAGCCGCTAATGCGGAACTAATTTCGAATGGCTTCTTCAATACTGTGTCACTCGTAGTAGCAGCGATGGTGGGAACAAGTGACGAGTAACCCGTCATGAACACAATATTCATTTGAGGAAACATTTCGCGTAAAGCGCGAGCCACATCTGTTCCATCTTCATTTCCTAAGCGAATGTCTATCAGCGCGGAGTGTGGCTTAAACATGGAAGCTTTCGCTAGTGCCTCCTTCATGGTATGAGCCATTTGGGTCCAGTGGCCACGTAATTCAAAAATGCTGCACAAGCCGGCCGCTAGGTCTGGCTCGTCGTCCACTACCAGAATGCGCAAGAGGCCTTGTGGTTGTTTCATCGGCTTCGATTCGTCTGTCATGAGTCGAGAATCTATTAATGGTTCATTGATTGTTAGGAGCGACTCGCTGATCGAAGCCAGACTGCGCATATCTCGACCGATATTGCGCAAACGATGGTAAGAGTGCGACAGAGCCTCCTTCACGTCGAGGCCGTGAATTAGTGATAGTGACTCAATTTCAGTTTCCAAAATTGCGAGAGCGTTGTTGATGTCATGGGCAACTTTTCCTGCTAACTCTCGCTCGACTAATTGAGCCTTTGATTTGATAAACGAGTCAAAGTGGATGTTGCCCTCATCTGAGTCGTAGTTGGTGAACATCAGCACAGCCCGAAAATTGGTGTTTCCATCTTCATCAACAATGTCTTTCGCTCTGAACCACCCAGAAAACAATTCCCCGTTGTCGATGCGTTTAAAAGTAACAAATGCCTCATCCGGGAGGTGAATGTCGGGGCCACCATGTGGGGATGAACGGATTGATTCGGCGAGAATGAGATTGGTGTCAAGTGGGCCAATGATGTCCCACAAAGAGGTCTTCGCAAACATCTCGGCGGTCCCCCCAAATGCATCCAGCGCATGTTGATTTGCGTACACAATCACTTGATCAGTAACCCGCCAAACTGCGAAGCCCGCAGAAAATTGATCGATGCTGCGATTGACGATGTCCACCATGTTGAGAGTAATGAACAACTAATCGATACGGAACTGTCCCTCATAGGAAAACTTGTACTAGGACTATGAAATAGGGATAACCCTTGCATGCGTGTTTATATACCTTATTGATGTCTATATCCCCTTATGATCAGCATTGAAATAACTTCACTCAAACATTTATGGACAATTCCCTCAAAATCACTGTCATGGTCATTGAAAATGACACAGACTTCCGCGAGTTGCTGAATGGCGTCTTTGAGCGGTCCGAATTATTCGATTTGGTGGGTTCGTTTAATTCGGTCGAAGCGTATGGGGCTGAAATGTTGAAGAATAAGCCCTACGTTTCTTGGTTGCCACAATTGTTAGTGGTTGACGTGATGTCGAGCAAAGACCCTCGACAAGAGAGCGCCAGTTTTATAAGCGCGCTGCGTTCTGAGGGGTTCAGATTTGCAACTCTCTTTGTGTCGTCAATGGATTTTGGGGCACTGCTTCGAGTGCTCCGGAAGTCACATCCGCAGGGCTGGTCGTCTTTACAAAAAACTTCACGGCTCACCGAGCAAGACATCGTGGAAGCCGCAGTTTCCGCATTCAACGAAATGAGGAGCACATGAGCAGACCTGCTTCCTTGCTCCGAGCACTCAAAGAAGAGCGTACGAATGTTTATCGGCTAATTGGTCTTGTCCTCTTTGCCGCAACAAATTTGCTCACAGTAATCACTCTGCATTTCCATCACGATGGCCAGTTGCGATACCTGCAAATCATAAATCTTGCCACTGGAATCGTTATCACAGCCACGGTTATCTATGGTGCGTTTGATATGTCAAAGCGAAGCATCAAGTATGAAAAGGTAAAAAAAGAGAAAGCCGAAATACATTCAAAATTCATCGATTCTCAGCAGTTGTTATTCCGCATTGACAATCAAACACGTCAAGAAGTGGGCGCTTGGTTGCATGGCACATTGCAACCACAGCTCGTGCGATTAGCAAAAAACATACGGGAAAAAAAAGAAACTGATTGCAACATTGTTTCCCAACAGGTTGATGACATATGTGAAAATTTTGTGCGCGCATACTCCCACGAACTCTTTCCTCCAGCGCTCTACATTTCACTAGAGGTTGCTCTTGAAACACTGCTGGAAGGCCGGGCTGAACTCATTATTGATGAGCAATTGACGAATGTCGCAAGTTTCGGTTTCTCTGTCTGGTCACCGGAATCTGGATTAAAGGGCACAAGTGCTCCTATTAGGTTGGTGCTTGACGTGGATCGGAGATATGCCGTTTATCGAATTATTGAGGAAGCTGTTGCAAACGCAGAAAAAAAATCGAGCACCTCGCGAATTATTGTTAATCTTATTATTGAACATGAAAAAATTCGAATATCGATTCGTGACAACGGTGCGCCAGTTCCGAAAAATGCAAAACCAGGCCTCGGTCATTCAATCATCAATACATTTGTCAAGAAATTTGACGGGAGTTTTTCGTTGGAAAATGTTGTTGACGGCGTGGAGTCGATTGCACTCATTCCGTACGTACCAGTAACCGCTGCAGAACATCTGAATCGCAGATTTCACGGGGAGGGCCAAAGTGCCTGACAGCCAAAGACGTTTAAGGCACGTCGCCGTACAACGTGCAGAAATTTCTGAAGTACTGCGCTCCCTATCTCTTGCTGGAACAGCAGAAGACATTGCATTCACAATCGCAAGATCGATCTGTCGCCTTTCGCAAGTGCAGAGTGTTTTTTTCATCGCGGCGTTGGATGGGACAGAGGATGAAAGTCTGTTGACCATTGGATCATTCGGTTCAGGAAAGTTGTCAATGGATTATGAGTACTCGAGGGCAACGAATTTAGAGAAGACTACTTTTGGCGAATTGAGGAAATTTGCTGCGAGTTTTGGTTGGAAAAACTTGGATTACGCGTTTGCATATGAATTTACAGATGGCAAAAACCTTGGTTCAAAATTTTATTGTCGAAAAGTTGCAGATTCATTTGGTATCTTTACGGGATTCCTCGTTATAAAAAGCGAAGTTGATCCATTTGAAGGAAGTTATTTCAATGCTTCAATGTTGGTGCTTGCAATTGGATCATTGCGAATAGCGCAGTCAAGAAATGAGTATGGCGCGCAATCTGTCATTATGCAGAAAATTGTGCACGACTTAAATGGCTCACTCGCAGTAATTGGCCTTCAATCAGATCTTCTGCATTTGAAATCAAATATTGAAGATCACTTCGCTTTGGCTCAGCATCGAATCAAGGCTGCCGTAGATAAAGCAGATGCAAACGTTCGAAAAATTAATGAGTTTTCGCATCTTTTTTATCCAGGAAGTGAGAGCGGCAACGAGTTTCCAAAGTCCAGTATTGCGGCAGTAGCGCTTCGTGCCGCTCTATCGTCACTACCAATTGCTCCAGAAATTTTGTCGAAAATTGATGTCTCAATTTCTGTTGATGACAACGTAAGAGTGGGAATAGAAGGCGCTTCGATTTATTGGTTTTATCGAGGAATTATCGCCGCGTGGGCAAACCCAATGGTCTGGGGTGATATAGAACCATTCAATGTGAGCGTGGAACTAAGACTTAGTGGCGCGGAGAATGAGTTTGTGACGTTAATCATCAGCAGAAAATCCGGCTTGGAGATTGATCGCATTCTTGAAGCGAGTCTCAATTCGTCCTTCGGAACATTAGAAAATAAGATTGTGCTTGTACCGCCAGCATTACTGTTGGAACAGGTGGTTACGCTTTTTGGAGGTCATACACTGACTGAAACTTCTGAAGAGGTGCGTTCAGTAACCGTCAGCTTCCCGCGGCTTGATTTGTAAAGCAAATACAGGCGGAGTAATCGGCGACATTGCGGGCAAAGCCTAAGCCGGCTTACTCGGTTATTGCTCGGCTCAAATAGGATGCCTGCATGGCAAATGCATGGTTTGAAACGGTCGCCGAGGCACAGCGCAGGGCGCAAAAGCGCTTGCCGAAGTCGGTGTACGGAGCGTTAGTTGCAGGTTCGGAAAAGGGGCTTTCCAGTCGCGACAACTTAGATTCATTTGACCAACTTGGTTTTGCTCCGCACATCGCGGGTCTCTCTGGTCAGCGCGACATGGCGGTGAGCGTGATGGGTCAACAACTCGCAATGCCAGTCATTATTTCGCCAACGGGAGTGCAAGCGGTACACCCTGAAGGTGAAGTTGCTATTGCACGTGCTGCACAAAATCGTGGCATTCCTATGGGACTCAGTTCGTTTGCCAGCAAGTCGGTTGAACAAGTTGCTGCAGTCAATACTCAAACGCTGTTTCAGATGTATTGGTGTGGCGACAAAGACACATTGGTGCAACGTATGGAGCGTGCACGTGCAGCTGGTGCAACGGGACTCATTGTCACTCTTGACTGGTCATTTTCAAATGGTCGCGACTGGGGAAGCCCATGGATTCCCGAAAAGATCAACTTGAAAGCAATGCTCAAGCTTGCACCCGAAGTGTTGGTGAAGCCCGAGTGGTTGTGGTCGTTTGCAAAAACAGGCCGCATTCCAGACCTGACTGCGCCAAACATGCAAAAGCCTGGTGAAGATGCACCAACTTTTTTTGGCGCGTATTACGAGTGGATGCAAACAACACTTCCAACGTGGGAAGACATTGCGTGGTTACGCCAACAGTGGGGTGGGCCATTCATGGTGAAAGGTGTGAGTCGCATTGATGATGCAAAGCGCGTAGTCGACCTTGGTGCAACAGCACTGTCGGTTTCGAATCATGGTGGAAACAACTTGGATGGAACCCCAGCACCCATTCGCGCGCTTCCTGCAATTGCAGACGCAGTTGGTTCACAGATTGACGTATTGCTCGACGGCGGAATTCGTCGCGGCAGCGATGTGGTCAAAGCCATGGCGCTTGGCGCACGCGCAGTCATGATTGGTCGTGCATATTTGTGGGGACTCGCTGCAAATGGTCAGGTCGGAGTAGAAAATGTGCTTGATGTTATTCGCGGCGGCATTGACTCTGCGTTGTTGGGCCTGGGTAAGTCACACGTCAATCAACTCACTCGCGACGATGTTGTTGCGCCACCAGATTTCTTTCGCAAACTAGGCGCGTAAGCGCAGAATACGAGTTGCTCATGGCGCGTCGGACACGAAGTTTCGAACCAAACGCCTCAAAGTCGGTAACTCTGCCCGATGGGCAAATTGCCCATGAACTACATGTCGAACAGTCGCGTCGTTTGGCCCGAACGTTTAGTGAAGTGCGCCCAGGCGTGTGGTGCTTTGTTGGCAATGGATTGTCGAACCAGTCATTTATTGAAGCCCCTGAAGGAATTATTGCCATAGATACGGGTGAATCTATTGAAGAAATGAATGAGGCACTTGCAGAATTACGCAAAGTGTCGACGCGTCCAATTGTCGCGGTGTTGTATACCCACTTTCATTACGTGGATGGCACGAAGGCAGTTGTTGCTGAAAATGGCGGCAGAGCAGTTCCAATTTGGGGGCACGAAAAGATTGCCGAAAACCGACGCCGCACAGCGAGTGAAATTGCTCCTGCGTATGGTCGTGGGTTGGTTGAGCAATTTGCCATGCAGCTTCCTGAAGATGGCGAAGACGGTCGAGTCAATGTTGGCCTTGGCCACTTTTATCGCAACCCGAAACATGCTCCATTTACCCCGGGGTTCATTGAGCCAACTCATACGTTTGGGGCAACTGCAAACATCAATGTTGCTGGTTTAGACATTGAAGTAACGCACGCACCATCGGATGCAGATGATTCAGTCACGTATTGGATTCCATCACTTGGTGTGGCCGTGAACAACTTGGTGTGGCCCGTGCTGTTTAACGTGTTCGCTATTCGCGGAGAGGAATACCGAGACCCGCGCATTTTGCTCAAGGGAATTGATCACTTGCTTTCGCTCAACGCGCAACACTTAGTTGCAGCGCACGGGCCACACATTTCTGGTGCGCAAGAAATTGCTACCCGAGTAACGAAGTATCGCGATTCCATCCAGTTCATGTGGGATCAAACGGTGCGCGCTACGAACGCTGGCATGACGAGCACGGAAATTGCCGAGTCAGTTGACTTGCCAGAATCATTTGATGGTGATTACTTGACATCCGAGTTGTACGGAGTGATGGAGCATCACGTTCGCCAGATACGTACGGGGCTATTCGGATTCTTTGATGGAGATGAAGCGAATTTGTTTCCCACAGCACCACGCGAACGCACTGCAAAACTGATTGCAGGGTTTGGTGGCAGGGAAGCAGTGCGCAAACAGGTCTCGGATGCCCTTGCGCACGATGATGTGCGATGGGCTTTAGAACTTGGATCGTGGTTGGTGCGAAGCGAAGGCGCAGAGGATGAAGATCGCGCTTTGTTGGCTCGTGCACTTCGCATGGTCGCGCAGCGAACGAGTGCAGCAAATATTCGTAACTGGTGCCTTACGCGTGCGCGAGTACTGGAGGGAACTGCAAACGTTGCGCGCCTAAAGAATGTGCATTTGCGGAAACCAACGCTGCTCTCTGCGGGTTATGAAAAGTCAGTACACATTCTGCGCGTTCTACTTGTTCCCGAACGAGTGGGCGAAACCAATATTCGACTGAAGTTTGAACTGGATGGAAACGTCACTGGCTTGCACATTCGCAACTATGTGGCAGTTCCATATTCGGGCGACAATGCCGATGCAACAATCACGTGCTCGCTCGACACATGGACAAATGTGCTTTCTGGGGCAACCACGTTGAGCGCAGCACTTGCCGATGGATCAATAATGATTGCTGGAAATGCTGATGCGGCAGTTAATGCGCTTCGCAGTTTCGATGTCAAGGGTCTTATTGCCTAATGGCAGCGAAACTGCCGTTAGCAACTCCGAAGTTTGCAGGTAAGGCAGAACGTTTAATTTCGCAGTCCACTCCGAACAAGCTCGGTCGCAATAACGCGCCAGAAGGCGCGCCAAACATTGTGCTTATTTTGCTTGACGATGTTGGCTTTGGTTCATTCGGAACATTTGGCGGCCCAGTGCCAACACCAACCCTTGATCGCATCGCCAACATTGGCTTGCGCTACAACCAGTTCCACACCACCGCATTGTGTTCGCCAACGCGAGCAGCCATGCTCACGGGTCGCAATCACCATGCCGTGCACATGGGTGGAATTACCGAAATCGCAAACTCGTTTCCAGGGTATGACAGTGCGATACCGCCTGAAGCAGCAACCATGGCACAGGTGTTGCGTATGTCGGGTTACGCAACGTCGGTGTTTGGCAAGTGGCACCTCGCGCCTTCGTGGGAGCAAAGCCCTGCTGGTCCATTCGATCGTTGGCCAACAGGTCTTGGCTTCGACAAGTTTTACGGAATTATTGGCGCAGAGTCTTCACAGTGGGAACCGCCGGTGTACGACCAGACCACACCATTTTCTCCACATGTTGGCAACCCGGGCTATCACCTCACTGAAGATTTGGCAGATCAGACCATTGCCTGGATTGAGCGTCAGCAAGTGTCGCGTCCAAATCAACCGTTCTTTACGTATTTTTCAACTCCTGCATTACATGCGCCACATCATGTTGCACGCGAATGGATAGACAAGTTCAAGGGTCAATTTGATGGCGGCTGGGATGTATTGCGCGAAGAGATTTACGAGCGTCAACTGAAGCTCGGAGTCATTCCGCAACATACTGCGCTCACAAGACGACCGGAACAAGTTCCTGCATGGAGCGATTATCCGGAGCGTTACCGACCAGTTGCTGCGCGACTAATGGAAACCTTCGCGGGGTTCCTTGCGCACACCGATGCTCAAGTGGGGCGAGTGATTGATGCGCTAGAACGCTTGAACATTATGGACAACACGCTTGTGGTGTACATCACGGGTGACAACGGTGCTTCTGCTGAAGGAACCATTCACGGAGCATGGAGTGCACCGT
>JBEGVD010000132.1:0-4394 GCA_041178585.1 Actinomycetota bacterium | reverse complement strand
GTTGAGTTCTTTGTCTCAGACAACAAACTTTTTGTCAACGAACTTGCACCTCGCCCTCACAACAGCGGCCACTGGACTCTTGATGCAGCCCGCACTAGCCAATTTGAACAACAGGTGAGAGCGCTTGTTGGTGAGCCTCTCGGAGATCCGTCCATGACCTGTTCTGCAGTTGCAATGGTCAATATCCTTGGCGAGCGATGGGCTAACGGAGAACCACTCTTTGAACTTGCTGCTGGCAATTCTTCTGCCCACTTACATCTTTACGGCAAGAAAGAAGCGCGCGCAGGACGCAAAATGGGACACCTCACCGTTACGGGCGACCATGCAGATGCTGTAGTCCGCAGCGCCGTGTCACTGCGCCAAGCCCTCACTCGCTAAACGGAGCCGACGACGGTTTTCCCGCCGCGGATAACTGCACGCACCTGTTGCACACCTGGCCTATACGCCAAGTGAATGTGGCTTGCCGCATCCAGCACCACCATGTCGGCTCGCGAGCCAACGCGTAGGTTTCCTACGTCGCTACGGCGTAATGCCTGTGCGCCACCAGCCGTTGCCGACCACAGCGCTTCATCGCACGTCATGCCCATGTTGATTACCGCAAGGGATACAACGAGAGGCATCGACGACGTATACGACGAACCCGGGTTGCAATCTGACGCCAAGGCAACAGTGACCCCAGCATCAATGAGTTTTCGCGCATCAGGGAACGGTGAACGCGTGCACAGTTCTGCAGTGGGCAACAATGTGGCAACGGTGGTTTTGCTTGCACCAGCGAGTGCCTCAATGTCAAGTTGTGACAAGTGTGTGCAGTGATCGCACGAGGCAACGCCTAGTTCGACGCCGAGTTGTACTCCACCTCCCTGCTGCAACTGATTGGCATGAATTCGCGTGCCCAACCCGGCAGCGGCACCGCTCTGCAGAATTGCACGGGATTGATCAACATCAAATGCACCACGATCACAAAACACGTCAATCCATTTCGCGTTGCCCTTGCATGCATCCAGCATTTCGCCTTGTACCAAAGCCACATAATCGTCGGCGTTGCTGTCAGGCGGAACAACGTGGGCGCCCAAGAAGGTAGTTTCTGATGTTGCGGTTTTTGCAGCCACCAATGAGCGCGCTTCATCACGAACTGACAGCCCGTAACCGGACTTCACTTCCAGCGTGGTGGTGCCCGATGCAAGTGCTTCGTTTGCCAGTCGCGAAACGTTTGCGGCAAGAGCCTCATCAGAGGCAGCACGCGTTGCTGCCATGGTCGTTTTAATGCCGCCAGCCGCATATGGCTTGCCTTGCATGCGCGACTCAAACTCGAGTGCACGGTCGCCGGAAAATACCAAGTGAGTATGGCTGTCGACGAAACCCGGAATGACTGCTCGGCCGCCAACATCATTTGGCTTACCATCAAAGTGACCTGCTAGTTCAGACTGCTTGCCAACCCACGAGATATTTCCCGCGTCATCGGCAACCAATGCCGCGTCATACAGCACACCAAGTTTGCCTACGCCCACCGATTCGTCGTTCGTTACCAAATGACCGATCCCGGTCAGTGCAAACATTACGAACCGTGTTTAGCAACCAGCGCTTTTGCACGCGCCACGAATGCGTCATGGTGAAACTGGTTGAACGAATCCCATGTCGTCAGTGTTCCTGGATCAGTCACTTTGTCGAGGAATAACAAGCCGTCCAGGTGATCGAATTCGTGCTGGTATGTGCACGCGGTGAGGCCACGAACTTCGGTGTCGATGTCGTTGCCAAAGCGATCCCATGCCTTCACATGAATGCGTGTGTTGCGCGCCACCTGGCCACGAATGCCTGGCACTGACAAGCAACCTTCCATGTTGTCGAACTTGTCGTCATCGAGGAACGTAATTACTGGGTTCACCAAAACGGTAAGCGGTACGCGTGGCTTATATGGGTAGCGCGGGTTGTTTTCTACTTCAACGGCGCAAATGCGCTGATGGCGAAGCACTTGTGTTGCTGCCAGACCAGCACCATTTGCATGACGCATAGTTTCGATCAAGTCATCGATGAACTGCTGCACCTCAGCAGACGCAAGCTCTTCGCGAGTTACTTCTTTCGCGACGATTTTTAGTTCTGGGTGACCAACAGTTGCGATTGGGAGAATAGCCATAGTGCTTACAGTGTAACGACAGCGGCAATTGCGTTGCGAAGCCCTGCAACTACATCGCCAATTTCGGCGTGGTGGAAGTTGGCCACTACTTGCTTTCCACCCACCCACACATCGCGCACATCGCTTGGAGCAGCAGAATGCACAATGTGCGCTGCCCCGTTGGCACCATCGAACGAGGCAAGGCGAACCGAATCGAGCGACAGCGCAATGAAGTCAGCTGGTGCGCCGACCTGAATGCCATGAGGCCCCCAGCCAAGCGACGTTGCGCCAACAGATGTAGCGGCAGCAAGCAACGAACTTGGCGTGTGTAATCCGCGCTTACCCGTTACCAGGCGTTCGTCGGTTTCAATTGCGCGGGTTTCTTCAAACATGTCGATGAACGCGTTCGAGTCGGTGCCAAGCGACAACGTTGCCCCCGCATCTCGAAGCGCTGCAGCAGGGCCAACGCCGTCAGCAAGGTCGCGTTCGGTGGTTGGGCATAGACACACGCATGTGCGCGAACTTCCCAGCAATGCAATGTCAGTGTCGGTGAGATGCGTTGCGTGCACCGCGGTTACATGCGGGCCAAGCAGTCCAACGTTGTCAAGCACCTGCGTTGGCGTCATGCCCGTTGCCGCAACACACGCAGCATTTTCTGCCGGCTGTTCGGAAACATGTAGATGAACCACTTTGCCGTGACGATTAGCGACAACTTCTTCAAGTTCACGTGGGTGTACCGCGCGCACGCTGTGCGGCGCCATGCCAACGGTCCAGCCGTCGCCCCCTTCGCCCAAGGCATCGACGCGGTCAAGCCATGCGTCAATGTTTCCGTCCGAGAATCGCTTTTGTTCTGCAAGTGGTTCTGGCTTGTCGAGTGCGGCATGCAAGTACGCAACGTCAAGCAGTGCCATGCGAATTCCTGCGCGCTGTGCAGCCTGCACCATCGCAAGACCCATTTCATTTGGGTTTTTGTATTTCGTACCGTCCGTGTTGTGGTGAATGTAGTGAAACTCGCCCACTCCGGTGATTCCCGACAGTGCCATTTCAGCAAACGTCATGGTGGCAAGTTCGCGATATGAGTCTGGTGTTAACCGATTCGCGATTTCATACATCGGTGTGCGCCACGACCAAAAGTCTCCGGTGCCACCGTGCGTTCGGCCGCGTAACGCGCGATGGAACGCATGGCTATGTGCATTGATGAGCCCTGGCATCACTACGCCAGCAACAGCCACATCGCCATCTTGCTTTGTGGCGTTGTCCTCAACTGCGCTAATCACGCCGTTCAACACCGTGATGCGAACGTTGGCAACAGCATGTTCTGCACCACGCCACGCCCACTGCGCAAAATAGGTGGTCATGAGTTCGGTTTAACTCTCTCGCATTGGTAAGCGCACACCACGCTCATCGGCAACGTCGATTGCGCGCTGATAGCCAGCATCGGCGTGGCGGATGACGCCCATGCCTGGGTCGGACAACAACACGCGCGACAGTTTCTCTGCAGCCAAGTCGGTGCCATCGGCAACGGCCACCATGCCCGCATGGATACTGCGGCCAATACCCACTCCGCCACCGTGGTGAATGCTCACCCACGTTGCGCCTGCTGCCGTATTCACCAATGCATTCAGCAATGGCCAGTCGGCAATGGCATCAGAGCCGTCAATCATGGCTTCGGTCTCGCGATATGGCGAAGCAACCGAACCAGAATCCAAATGGTCGCGACCAATCACGATTGGCGCCTTCAACTGGCCCTTGCGCACCATTTCGTTGAAGCGAAGTCCGAGGCGATGTCGCTCGCCATAACCCAACCAACAAATGCGCGCGGGTAAACCTTGGAATGCAACGCGCTCTTTGGCCAAGCGCATCCACTTGTGTAAACCGTCATCGTCTGGGAATTCTTCAAGTACGGCTTTGTCGGTTGCTGCGATGTCTTCTGGGTCTCCAGAAAGCGCAACCCAACGGAATGGCCCACGACCTTCACAGAACAATGGACGAATATATGCAGGCAAGAAACCCGGGTAATCGAACGCGCGATCGTAACCACCAAGTTGTGCTTCACGACGCAACGAGTTGCCATAGTCAAACACTTCGGCGCCTGCATCCATAAAGCCCACCATTGCCTGACAATGTGCAGCCATTGCTGCGCGCGAGCGGCGAATGAATTCTTCTGGGTTCTTCTTCAACATTTCTTGGGCGGCATCGTCGCTCATGTCGTTCGGCATGTATGACAACGGGTCATGCGCGCTGGTTTGGTCGGTCACAATGTCGGCAGCAAAACCCATTTGCA